>CALGIY010000146.1 GCA_937914965.1 uncultured Thermoanaerobacteraceae bacterium
GACAGAGCCGACCGAGGCTATCTGAAAGGGCAAGAGGGGAAAAAGCAATAAAGGAGATGTGTGTAGGTGGGGTTTGAGTCTTTGTTTCATTACGGATCTCAGAGAGCCAGCTGAGCTTGTCGGGTTGACCTGTCACATGCACCGGCCGTGCTTTGGGAGGCGCATATAGTATAGTGGACAATTGTGGGTGAGGTGTGTCCAGGAGAAAAAAGAGTAGCTGGAGATTGAGATGCGGTCCATGATAATATGGGAGCAATGTCATCACCAGGAGTGGTGTTAGCACGGAATATTGAAGTGGCAGTACTACGAGTAGCAGTAGTATTGTACATACTTCTTTTAGTGTGGAGAGAATGTTGCTATGTTACTTGGCAGTAGCACTGAGGTAGTAGAAGCAGTACTTGCAGATGTGGATTATGCTTTTGAGACTGCCATGAAAGTATCACTTTGAGGCTCGAGGCAGTTGTGGGATCTAGGGCAGGGCCAGCTTAGACGAACCGAGTTGTTTAAACGGGCAAGTGTAACGATGGAGTGTCAAGCTCGCTTCCTTGAGCGTACTTTCCGAGATTCCTTGATGACAGATTTGTATGACGTCTTTGGGGTTTTGGGAAGAGTGGAAGGACCTACTGGAGTAAAGGAAGGACCATCATCGCATGTAGTGATACCAAGCACCCCTCCTCCTCCTGCTGCTATTACCAAGTACGTAGTAGTAGTAGTACTGAGCAGCAGTTTCTTGGATAAGTACTGGTGCGACCACTACTGCTAGCAGGAAATATCGGGCAATGGTTGTGGCCTCGAACCACCAAAAAAGCAATCTTGTAAGAACTTCTACGCACAACATCAATGCTCAGTACTACTGCGTACAGACCAACGCGGTCATTGAGCACGAAACGACCGTTTCTTTTTTAGTTTCCTTTCCTTTGTTGTTGACCGAGGCGCATGATAAGCCATTTTTTTTTCTTTTCCTTTTCGACCAATGGGATCCTATCCAAGACCGCTAAAACGGTGGCGTGTACGGCGTGCTTTGGTTCGCCGCGAAGGAAAAAAAGAACCCCACGAGCAAAAAAGCAATTCACAAACCTCCCAAGTGTGGGCACCTATCACGTAGCTTCTCTTGCGATACTTTCACCGGAACCTTTTTCCCGCTTGAGAAGATCAAGGTAAACACTTTTCAGCTCTCCTCTCACCATGAGGTGCTTGAGTGTCTAATTGATAAATGGAGACAGAATCGCGTTAGCGCATCACTCAACCCATGGTGCAGTGACGCTAGGATCTTACCCGAACACACTCTCAGGTCAAGGCGATACTAGTAGTCGATGGACTCGACGGTATTGGGGCCTTGTTCAACTCTTCTCCGCACTTCTAACCTCCGACCCATGAGCCCTGTGTACTACCAGGTATCTGACGTACGTGGTAGTAGTACGGAGTACAACAGAGTATGGAGTACGGAGTACGGATGTATGTGATCTGTCTACTACTAGGTATGTACGGCACACAGAGGTGCACATCGCAACGCATCTTTAGCCACATAATATAGTGGTTCTAACTTGGACACTGCAGGAAGCCCTTCTGGAACTGCCGCCACCGCCAAACTGATGGAAATCATGAACATTTCCAGGGTCTCTGCCCCCCGCAGCAGTCCAGTAAGAAACACAATCGCAACAATAACTCCAGCTCCGATGCCCATAATCTTACCTAGTTCACCAAGCCGCTTCTGCAGTGGAGTAGTTTCGAGCGGAGTTTCCTGGATGAGCTGAGCAATTTTGCCGAGCTGGGTTCTCATACCGGTGGCCACTACCAGTCCCTTGCCACGTCCGCCGGTAATGGTGGTACCCATAAAGGTCATGTTTTTCTGATCCCCGACCGGTAGATCATCCTGCTTGATGGCAGCTGTACCCTTTTCCACCGGTACTGACTCACCGGTCAGGGCGGCTTCATTTGTCCGCAGAGATGCTGTTTCAGTCAGCTTAATATCGGCCGGGAGAGAATCTCCAGCCTCAAGCAGCACCAGATCCCCCGGAACCAGTGTCTCCACGCGTACCTGGTAGACATCTCCATCACGAATTACTTTAGCAGAGGGTTTAGTCATCTTTTTCAATGCTTTCAGTGCTTCCTCCGCCTTATGCTCCTGGTACACACCCAGACAAGCATTAAGCACCACGATGATCAGAATAACAATCGAGTCTGCCCATTCTCCCAGGGCCCCTGAAATAACCGCTGCTACAATCAGGATCAGGACCAGCACTTCCTTCATCTGGCCGAGAAACATAGATAAGAGGCTGCGCGGTGGGGGCTCTTTCAGGGCATTGGGGCCGTATTCTCCCAGCCGCCTTTCAGCTTCTGCAGCAGACAGGCCCTGGGCGAGATTAGTACTTAATGTTTCTTTTGCATCTCCCGCGTCCATCCCATACCACTTCTGTTCCTGCATCTTCTTCCTCCTTGCAATTCTTAGTATCACAAATCTCTGGATAAATATAAAAAACCTTTGCCTGAAATAAATTTCAAGCAAAGGTCTCGCTCGGATCTCTCCGCAGGTGCAGCGGGGCAAAAAACGTCCGGGATGTCGCCACACCTGTCTCAGCTACTCCCCTATGCTGTACACAGGAAAATATTTATTAAACTATCTTATGTATCATAACACCTGGGGTTGATTTTTTGCAAGATGATTTTACAGTCCCACCAGCCACTCCATTCCCTCCAGCAGGCGCGGCCCCGGCCGGCAGAAAAAGCGGCAGGGAACGGTAAAGACATGTCGTTTTTGAAGGGCACTCACTCCAGATAGGTCAGAATTTTGGTAAACACTCTCTACATCACGAGTGCAGGGGCGGTTTTTCATATGGCATCCGTGGCAGCGCTTCCGCTCCTCATCCCCTGGAAATCTACCACAGACCAGTAGGATTTCCGGGTCAAAGCAAGCCACATCATCCCAGGTAATAGGGGTGTAAGAGATATGACAGGCACCTGGATACAATTCGAACCCAAGGTATGAAAAGGCACCATACTGCATACTGGCCGGGCCAGGGGTGGATAAAGCTTCACCCCCCATGACAAACATCAACTTCCTGGGTGGGAGGGGTTTGGCTTCAGCAGATAGGTTTTTTGCCTTTGTACGCAGGTCCTCAATCAACTGCCGAGCAGCATCTCCCGCTCCAGTAATACAAGAGATCTCCTCCATCCCGCTGAACAGATCATCCAGTGTGAAGGGGAAAAAGTCAAAAATCCTGATCCCTGCCCGCTTCAACTCCTTCGCACAACCCCCCTGCAGGCGGCTGTCGATCAGCACCAGCGTGCGCGGGTTGATCGTGAACTCGAAGTTCGGCCGCATGCCCCGCAGGCCGATGCCCGCCAGCC
>CALGIY010000147.1 GCA_937914965.1 uncultured Thermoanaerobacteraceae bacterium
GCATAAGAACCGTCTCCGTGCTTGGGGTGGACATCAGAACCGTCCCCGTGTCCACTCAACGACTATTACGACTGGAGGGTCATTTTTGGAGTTTGCCTTTTGGAATTTGCCTGCAGAAGCTGGAATTGCTCTGCGTATAGTATTCACGATCCTGGCATTTGCTGTCGCCGGTAAGATTGGGACCCGCTTGATCGATGCCTTGATGCGTCCGGACCGACTACCCGGCGCCTGGGATGACCGACGGGTCAATACCCTGCGGGGGCTTGCCAGGAGTATGCTCAGATACAGCCTCTACTTTTTCGGCGGGGTGATGGTGCTTGACCAAATGGGCGTCAAGGTCACCGCTATCCTAGCGGGTGTGGGGGTCCTTGGTTTAGCGGTGGGCTTTGGAGCCCAGAACTTGGTTCGGGACGTGATCACCGGATTTTTCATTCTTTTTGAGGATCAGTATGCTGTGGGGGATTACATTACCGCAGCGGGTGTTACAGGGACTGTTGAGGAACTCGGCCTGCGGGTGAGCCGGATCAAGTCCTCGACCGGGGAGGTCCATATTATCCCCAATGGAAAGATTGAACAGGTCACCAACTATTCTCGTGGTGGTATGGGAGTGGTCGTTGATGTGGATGTTGCTTAT
Organism: uncultured Thermoanaerobacteraceae bacterium; assembly: GCA_937914965.1. Classification (GTDB taxonomy): domain Bacteria; phylum Bacillota; class DSM-12270; order Thermacetogeniales; family Thermacetogeniaceae; genus CALGIY01. Next base: position 635 of record CALGIY010000147.1, read on the forward strand.
GAATCTGACCTGGACCAGGTGATTGAAGTCATCAACAGTGCCTGCCATACATTGGCCCAGGAGAAGATTGACATTGTTGTGGATGAACCTAAGGTGCTGGGTGTTACAAACCTGGGCGAATCTTCGGTCACCATCCAGGTTTTCGGAGTGGTTCAACCCATGCAGCAGTGGGCCTTTGCTCGGGAACTGCGGAAACGGATCAAGGGTGCCTTTGATCAAGCAGGGATTGAAATACCTTATCCCCACCGGGTTATTCTGAGCAAGCAGACACCGGGTATTTTTGAGCAGTCAGAGGAAGGGAGAGTGTGAAGGTGGGAGCAGTGAATTATAACTTGGGGGATGTGGTGCGCATGAAAAAGCAGCACCCATGTGGAAACGATGAGTGGGAGATTCTGCGTATCGGAATGGACTTCAGAATCCGCTGCCTCAAGTGCGGCCGCCAAGTGATGCTCCCCAGGGCAAAATTCGAAAAAAACGTCAAGGCCATTGTCAAGAGAGCGGAAGATACCCAGGAGTAATGGTACCTGGTTTGCTTTATTGCTTTAATGCTGTTCGGTAGAGATAATTACCGCGCTCATTAATTCTTGCCAGATAAAATCTATGGCAAATCGCTCTCTGTAATCTGTGCTGTCGGTTGATTGGTGCGGCTACTGCAGTGGACAGCAAAACTATCCCCGTTTCCAAAAAAAGATCACCAGAACTGTCCCCCGTGATCTATTACCACTCTTGTGTTCAGGTACTTATAATGGTATAATTTTTTATTAGTATTAGTATTAGTAAGTCCCTGCCCCATGAGGGGCCATTAGTCCGAAGGGAGGTGGAAAGTTTGCGACCATATGAGACCCTCTTTGTCCTGAAGCCAGACATTGATGAGGAGGCGACCACAGCTGCCATTGAGAGATTCGCAAATCTGATCCAGGAGAATCAAGGTGCTGTGGAGCAGCTCAATCGCTGGGGTAAGAAGCGATTGGCGTTTGAAGTAGAAGACTATCGCGAGGGTTACTATACCCTGATCCTTTTTCAGGGAGAACCGGCCACAGCTAATGAGCTTGACCGGATGATGCGCTTAAGTGATGATGTGCTGCGGCATATCATAGTTAGGCGAGATGTAAAGTAGATAAAGGGAGGAGAAAAGCCTTGTTTCTTAACCGGGTGATTTTAATCGGGCGCAGTACACGGGAACCAGAACTGAGGTTTACGGGTTCAGGGACGGCAGTGGCTAATTTTAGTATTGCTGTAGACCGATCGTTCCTGAATGCCCGGGGTGAGCGTGAAACCGATTTTATCAGGATTGTGGTCTGGAGGAAGCTTGCAGAAACCTGTGCTAATTACATGGGGAAAGGGCGCTTAATAGCAGTAGAAGGGCGCCTGCAGGTAAGGACCTACCAGGCAGCTGATGGGCAGAATCGCACTGCTACAGAGGTTGTAGCAGATACAGTGCGCTTTTTAGATCGCTCTCGGGAAGGAACGGCAAAGGCACCTGGGCCGCAACCCCAAGAATCTCAAGGATCCCAAGGATCCCAAGAAACCACTGGCCCAGAACCAGGTTTCCCTGAAGACCCCTTCGGGGTTGATGACTTCAACCCGGAGGATCCGCCATTTTAAGACTTACCAGGAGGTGTAACCTTGAGGCGCGAACGCGGAAGGAAAAGAAAAAAAGTTTGTAGTTTTTGCGTAGAGCATGCAACTGGCATGGATTATAAAGATGTTTATAAACTTCGGAAATATATCTCTGAGCGGGGTAAGATTTTACCGCGCCGGATTTCCGGAAATTGCGCTTTTCACCAGCGTCAGCTGACGAGTGCCATAAAGCGAGCCCGTACTGTGGCCCTGCTGCCGTATTCCTTGGATTAGTTCTGCGTGACAACAGACTAAGCCTTTTTACAACATAAGATCAAGAATAAGGGAGCAGAGGGCTCCCTTTTCTGTTTCGGAATATACTCCTTGATACGGAACCAAAATACCAAGAAAGAGTTTGCATTCCGGCAGGAATCAGGAGCTAGAATGCCGAAAATAAAGCAAAAATGAAGGCGGGGGATTGTGTGGAATCAAAGTTTTTCCGGACGTACAAGCGCAAGTTTTTTATCGGACTGGGTGCACTGCTGGCATTTACTTGCCTGGCCCTGGCCAAATATAATACTTTGCTGGGCGTTTTCGGCTTTGTTACCACCCTGAGTGGGTTGTACGCCTTTTCTTATGTGGATAAACAGGAGGAGGCTGCACGGGAACGGGAACTCAAGGAAGAACTTCTCTCTTTGGAAAAGGAAGGAGATCTAGAAGAACTCCCTTCTGTTTGCGACCTTTCCTTCGATTTTTCCACCGGCTTTGCTTCGGGATATAATTCGGACAACCCCTTTG
>CALGIY010000148.1 GCA_937914965.1 uncultured Thermoanaerobacteraceae bacterium
CAAACTCCCGAGCACGCTTAGCATCGGCCGGGGTATCGGCATTGGTCATAACTCCCAGTTTTTTGATCTCACTTGTCCAGGCGAGCAGCAGACGCATTTCCTCACCCATTTCCGGGGCCACAAGAGGTACATCGCCGAGAATCACCTGTCCGGTGCTCCCATCGATGGTAATGATTTCACCATCTTTAATCTCCAGATCGCCAACAATCATCTTTTTCTCTTTATAGTCTATGTTTAGGGCTTCACAACCACAGACACATGGCCTGCCCATTCCTCGGGCAACCACTGCGGCATGGCTGGTCATTCCACCCCTGCTGGTGAGCACACCTTGGGCCATTATGAGACCATGTATATCATCTGGAGTGGTCTCCATGCGGACCAGGATTACCTTTTCGCCTTCTTTGCCGCGGCGCTCCGCTTCGTTGGCGTCAAAAATTACCATACCTGATGCAGCACCAGGAGAAGCAGGAAGCCCGGTAGCCAAGGCATCGATCCGCGCTTTTGGATCCAGGCGTTTGTGCAGCACCTGGTTGAGCTGATCAGGATCAATCCGCAGTACAGCCTCTTCCTTAGAGATCAGGCCCTCCTTAACCATGTCCACTGCCGCCTTAACCGCAGCAGCTGCAGTGCGCTTGCCAGAACGCGTCTGGAGGATATAGAGTTTGCCTTTCTCAATGGTGAATTCAATGTCCTGCAGGTCACGGTAATGTTTCTCTAATAGAGCGCAGGTTGTTTGGAACTGTTCGAATGCCGCAGGCATCTCATCCTTTAATTTAGAAATGTGCTGTGGGGTGCGAATCCCCGCCACAACGTCCTCACCCTGGGCATTCATCAGGTATTCGCCGTAAAGCACCTTTTCTCCAGTCGCAGGGTCACGGGTAAAGGCAACACCTGTCCCACAGTTCTCACCCATATTGCCGAAGACCATCGTCTGAACATTGACAGCGGTCCCCAGAACATCGGGAATCTTATTCATCTTCCGGTATATCTTTGCCCGTGGGTTATTCCAGGATTTAAAAACTGCCCTCACAGCCATCATTAACTGCGCTGCGGGTTCCTGGGGAAAATCGTTCTTGGTCTGGTCCCGAACTATTCTTTTGTACTCTTTGATAATCTCCTTCAGGTGTTCAGGCTTTAGTTGGTAATCGTACTGCACCCGATGGCGGTTTTTATATGTCTCCAAGACATCTTCAAACCTGTTAAACTCTACATAGAGCACAATATCGCTGAACATTTGAATGAAACGTCGATAACAGTCGAGAGCAAATCGCTCATCACCAGTAGCCTCTACCAGGGCATTAACTGTTTGATCATTAAGCCCCAGATTAAGAACAGTATCCATCATCCCAGGCATGGATATTTTTGCTCCTGAACGCACAGAAACTAAGAGAGGATTTTTCAGGTCACCGAAGGTCTTACCGACCTTTTTTTCCAAGGCATGCAGCGCATTCTGAACCTGTTCCTCTAGACCCTCAGGAAGTTCTCCATCTGCACTATACTCATTGCAGACTTCTGTTGTGATAACAAACCCAGGCGGAACCGGGAGCCCCAGATTGGTCATCTCTGCCAGTCCCGCTCCTTTTCCACCTAGTAGATCCCTCATACCTGCGTTTCCCTCTTCAAAGAGGTAGACATACTTCTTACCTTCCATCTCGCTCCCCCCTATAATAGACTTCCAAGACTTTGCTTGCTGTTTCCTCTACTGCTTTATTGGTAACATCAATGACCGGACAGGCCAACTCGACCATTAACCGGTCTGCATACGCCAATTCCTTTTGGATTCTATCCAAACTAGCATATTCCGCATCTGTAGTCAGTCCCAGTGCCTTCAACCGCTCTTGCCGGATCTGGTGGAGTAAATGAGGTTGGACTGTGAGACCGAGTATTTTACGGGATGGAATTTTGTATAGTTCAGTAGGCGGCGACACTTCAGGAACAATAGGAACATTAGCCGCCTTGATGCGCTTGTGGGCAAGATACATAGAAACAGGGGTTTTGGAGGTACGGGAAACACCGATCAACACAATATCGGCGTAAATAAGCCCTCTAGGGTCTTTGCCATCATCATACTTGACAGCGAATTCAATGGCCTCCACCCTGCGGAAATACTGGTCATCCAGGCGATGAAGCAGCCCAGCCTCCATCTTAGGTTTTATGGTAGTTGCATTCGTAAGAGCCTCTAATAATGGTCCCATAATGTCAACCGCTGGAATATCATGCATGAGTGTTAACTTTTCCATCTCTTCCTTTAATCCTGGAATCACCAGCGTATAGGCCATGATGCTGCAAGTACCACTTGCTTCTTCCACTACTTCCCTCATTGTCTCCTTATCGTTCACATAAGGTATGCGCCGAATCTCAAACTTCTCATCGGCATTGAACTGGCTGGCAGCAGCTCGTGCTACAAATTCTGCTGTCTCTCCTAGGGAATCTGAAACTACATAGATTACTGGATTTGCCATAAACAACCTCCTTCCACTTCTCTTACCTTCCTTCCCCCATCTCTACAAAAATCCGGGCAACTGTTGTCTTGGTGAACCTTCCGATGACTTTAAGCTGCTCATTATCATCATCTTGTGATACCACCTCAACAACCGGCAGAGCATCAATCTCATGTTCAACTAGCTTCTGCGCCGCTTCATAAACAGATTCTTCTCCACTGATAGTTACAACATTGGGCACCCGAGTCATGACCACATTGACTGGGATATTATGAAGGTCACCCCGCCCCAGAGCCACTTTAAGCAGGTCCTTCCGGGAAACGGCCCCTTCCAGGCATCCGTCGCTGGTCACAATAAAGAGGGTACCTACATCCTCAGTGAAAAGAGATACAATGGCATCATATACCGAAGTATCTCCTGTAACCACCACAGGCACCGACTTCACTTCAATCACCTTGAGGTGGCGAATCTCTTCTGCAATCAGCAGATATGGGGTTTTTCCGGTATGAAAATAGCCTACCCGGGGGCGTGCTTCCAATAATCCCGCCATTGTTAATAATGCCAGATCCGGGCGCAAAGTAGCACGCCGCACATTGAGCATATTGGCGATTTTTTCCCCTGTAATAGGGGTATGCTCTTTTACAATTTCTATGATCTGCTCCTGGCGCGGCGTCAACTGGATAGAGCAACACCCTTCCTTGAGTTATTTACTATATATTAATACTATTATCGCTTTTTGTGAAGACTAAATAACTTCAATTCAAGGTATTGTGTTATACTATTATCCATTTACGACATCATAGAAAACCCTTCTGCCTGTTTTTAAAATATTTTATGAAGCAAGATTAAGATAAAAAAAGGCTGAGGCCGGAGCCCCAACCCTTTTATCAAATCTAACTTGCCCGCACGATTTTCTCCAAATCCCCTAACTCTCCCAAGGTATCGGCGATATCCTTGAGCAGAGCGAGGCGGTTTCTGCGTAAAGGCAGATCATCCACCATCACCATAACCTGGGTGAAAAAGCGGTCGAGGGGCCCGGCCAGAGCCGCACCACGCAGGAGAGCCTCCCGGTACTTTCCTTTCTTGAACAGAGGGACAACTTCTTTTTTGATCTTCACCCAAGCGCGGTAAAGTTCCTGTTCTCCCTCCTCACAGAGTAGGCTCTGGTCGATCTGATCGCTTTCCGCCTGGCGGGCCAGGTGAGAGGCCCGGGTATAGGCTGTCAGTAAAAATTCGAACTCCGGCTTATGGCGCACATCGGTCAGCGCATCCAACCTTCTTTTTACTGCCAGAACGCGGTCTAGTGAGGGCCCCAGGGCTGCCTCAACAACATCATAGGCATAACCCGTATCGAGGAAGTAAAACCTCAAGCGCGCCCGGAAGAAATCCATCAGCTTGTTCTGAACCTCTTTTTGAGATAGTGACAACTCCATCCCCGAAAGAGATGCATACGACTTAGAAATCAATTCTTCCAGGGAATAATCGAATTCGTGGAAGATAGTGATATGGCAAATTCCCAGCGCCTGCCGCCTGAGCGCAAAGGGATCCTGGGAACCGGTAGGCTCCTGCCCCAAGGCAAAACAACCGGTCAGGTTATCGATTTTATCGACAATAGCAACAACAGACCCAGGCTTGGAGCCCGGTACTTTATCCCCAGCAAAGCGCGGCCTGTAATGATCTCTGATCGCCCGGCAGACATCCTTGTTCTCCTTATTCACCCTGGCATAATACCCACCCATAATACCCTGCAGTTCAGTGAACTCGAAAACCATGCTGGTTACCAAGTCAGCCTTGGATAAGTACGCCGCCCGCTCTGACACCTCTCCCTGGCGCTTTGTTAATCTCAGGGCACCTGAGAGATACCTGCTTAATAGAACAAGCCGCTCCACTTTATCGTAAATACTTCCCAGACCCTCCAGGTGAACCACTTTTTTCAGCTGTTCCACCTTCTCCTCTAGGGGTGTTTTCAGGTCATCCTGAAAGAAAAATTCTGCATCTTGAAGGCGTGCCTGCAAAACTTTCTCATTCCCCTGGCGGACCAGATCCCGTTTGACGGGACCATTGGCACAGGCAATAAACTTGGGCAGCAGCTTTCCTTCCTCATCCCAGACTGGGAAATAACGCTGGTGCTCCTTCATCGGGGTAATTATCACTTCTGGTGGGAGTTTTAAAAAACGGGAATCAAAACTTCCGTAAAGTGGGAGCGGACTTTCCACAAGGTTGGTAACCTCATCTAGGAGATCATCATCCTCAAAGAGACTTCCCCCGGCTCGGGCAGCCTCCTCCTGGGCCAACTTCCAGATCATCTCTTTGCGCTGCTCCTGATCAAGGATTACAGCGGCATCCTCTAGCTTTTGAAAATATTCTTCTGGCGTGCGGACCTCCAGGGGTTCTTCACTGAAGTTGCGCAGCCCATAAGTAATGCATCCCGGGTGCATACCAGCCACTTCAAAATCCACAAGCTGATCTCCCAGGAGGCTGACCAACCAGCGTATCGGACGGATGAACCGGAAATCCAAATCTCCCCAGCGCATAGGGCGTGGGAAAGAAAGGCCGGTGATTAAAGCGGGAACCTGATCACATAAGACCGCAGATACCGGCCGGCCCTCAATAGGTTTTTGTGCATAAACATAATCTCCAGCAGGTGTTGACCGCACCACCAGGCTCGCAACCGGTACATTCTGGCCGCGTGCAAAACCCTGGGCTGCTTTGGTAGGCTTCCCTGACTCATCAAATGCCACCTTACAAGGCGGTCCCTTGATCTCTTCTACAATGTCTTCCTGCACCCCGCCAATCCCCTGCACATACAGGGTCATCCTGCGGGGAGTAGAATAAACGGCCACCCTTTCAAACTCGATCCTGTTATCACACAACATTTTTTCCCCTGACTGCTGCAGTTGATCAATCAGCGGTTCTACCAGCCGGGCCGGGAGTTCCTCTACTCCAATTTCCAGTAAATAATCCACTTTTATACCTCCTTTGCTGCGGCATCTGTCTCCCCCAATGGAGGCAGTTCGAGGCTATCCCGTGCCGCCTGATCTTTTATTAACGGGAAATTAAGCTTTGAACGCTGGTCCAGGTAAGCCTGGGCGCAAAGTCGCGCCAGGTGCCGCACCCTTCCGATAAAGGAGGCACGCTCGGAAACACTCAAGGCACCCCGGGCATCAAGAAGGTTGAAGGTATGTGAACACTTTAAAGTATAGTCATAAGCGGGCTGAGCCAGCCCTTTAACAGCAATACGTTCAGCTTCCTGTTCATACATCTCAAATAAGGTAAACAGCATTTTAGTATCTGCTTCCTCAAAATTGTAATGAGAATAATCAACTTCAGTTTGATGATGAATGTCCCCGTAGGTGATATTGCCGGTCCAGTTAATATCGTAGACACTATCCACACCCTGGATATACATAGCAATCCTCTCGATCCCGTAGGTTATTTCTGCGGACACCGGCCGGCAGTCAAAACCCCCAAACTGTTGGAAATAGGTAAATTGGGTAATCTCCATGCCATCCAACCAAACCTCCCAACCCAACCCCCAAGCACCCAGGTTAGGGGACTCCCAGTTATCCTCGACGAAGCGGATATCATGAGATTTCAAGTTAAGTCCAAGACGGGAAAGGCTCTTCAGGTAAAGATCGATGACATCATCAGGTGATGGCTTCAGGATCACCTGGTACTGGTAATAATGCTGCAATCTGTTGGGATTTTCTCCGTATCTGCCATCTGTTGGCCGGCGAGAGGGCTCAACATAGGCTACATCCCAGGGTTCAGGCCCTAATGCTCGCAGAGCAGTGGCCGGATTCATGGTTCCAGCCCCTTTTTCCATATCATAGGGCTGCTGGATGATGCAGTACTGGCTCCAGTATTCGGTGAGGGCTCCGATGATCTCTTGAAAGGTCAAAACAGCCACAATCAGTTACCTCCTCATCTATTATTTAACGGTACCAGGTTTGCTTTATTGCTTTAAAGATTCCTCCATTCCAAATAAATAAACCCGTCCGTGCAGCAATAAAGCTACAGGGACGGGATTTCCCGCGGTTCCACCCTGTTTGACGCAAAATCTTGCGTCCCCTCTTTCTCTTGCAGGCTTTACTCCCCTGAGCATCAGGGTTTCCTCCTGCAGCTCCGGAGGCCCTTCACCACCAGGTCAGACCGGATCGCACCTTGCCCGGCTCTCTGCGCAAAACACAAGTGGCTACTTCTCTCCATCATGGCTTGTTTTTTACAATTTATCAATTTACAGAAGAAGTGTCAAGGATCAAGTTGTACTTCAAGCTGTACCTCATGTTCTCCGGTATCTTCCCCGGGAGAATCAGAATTGTCATCACCCGAGATCTCCAATGTGCACTTATTTAGAAGAGCTGTCACTGTACCCACCGCCCCTAATACAGCCAATTCACCACTTACCAGCATTCCTAAAGCTCCAATCACACCAGCACTGGCCGGAATTTCAATAAGGGTTGCCTTATCCTTTTTCAGACGAATTTTTGCAGCGGCACCTTTCTCATAGAGGGTTTTCAAAGTCTCAATACATGCCGTTCCCTTCTTTTCTTCCTCCAGCATAATCAGGGCGGAGACAACATCCCCCTTAGATCGGAAGAGCGTCGTGTAGGGAAAGAGTGT
>CALGIY010000149.1 GCA_937914965.1 uncultured Thermoanaerobacteraceae bacterium
ATAAGGAATTTTAACAAGACCTTCTGGGGTTTCTAAAACCACTTGATCATCCACATAATCCGCAATTATACCATGAAACTTCTTACTCTCTTCGATCTTTATGGTTGTACATAAAACCACTTTAGAGCCGCAGAATCGAACATAGTCTGCTGGTTTCTTTAAAGGTCTTTCCACTCCTGGTGAAGAGACCTCCAAAGAATACCGCTGGGAAACAAAATTATTCCTATCCAACTCGGTACTGATAAAATTACTGACTTTACTACAATCATCCAGCTGAACTCCACCTTGTTTATCTACAAAAATACGCAGATACCAGTTGGCTCCCTCTTTTTTATATTCCACATCTACTAATTCCAGGTCTTCATGGGATAGAAAAGGCGCAAGCAATTTCTCTACCCTGGTACTTACTGTTTCATTTTCCAACGGATACCCCCCCCATTCAGGTGCCAAACTGATGAAATAATATGAAAGAGTGGGCGTAAACCCACTCTTTTCTATCCTCCTGAAACATACTCGCTCCTACAAGCGGCATCATTTTCCCGCAAATCAACTTAATTATAACAAACCCTGACGCAACCTGCAATACGTTTAGTCATTAGTCCTTAGTCAATAGCAGTATACCACAACCTGAAGTTATTTTTCAGTGTTAGGCCCCGTCAATTAGGCATTGTTAACTGGTTGGGCGCATGGCATCCAGGGCTTCCTGGAGATAGGTTGCCACATCATCCTTTTCCTTCATAAGAAGTTCCTCTGCAGCCCTCCATTTAATTTCTACGAGCCCCTCATTAATCATCTTCTTCCCAATAACAACCCGGGCCGGGTAGCCAATCAGGTCGGCATCTTTGAATTTAACACCAGCCCGCTCCTCCCGGTCATCATAGAGAACATCTATCCCTGCTGCCTGGAGTTCTTGATACAGCTCTTCTGCATACTTGGTCTGCAAGGCATCACGCTGGTTGACAGCCATGATCACAACTTCAAAGGGTGCAATAGCTGCTGGCCAAATAATACCATCCTGGTCATAACACTGCTCGACAGCTGCAGCCATGGTCCTGGTGACCCCGATCCCATAACAACCCATGATCACAGGAATTTGTTTTCCCTTCTCATCAAGTATTGTAGCACCCAGCGGTTCACTATATTTGGTCCCTAGTTTAAAAATATGCCCAACTTCTATCCCCTGACGCTCTTTTAATGGTGCCCCGCACAACGGACAAGGGTCACCATCTTCTGCAACCCGGAAATCACCATAATGGTCTACCTGAAAGTCACGCCCGGGATTTACATTGATGTAATGGCAGTCATGTTTATTGGCTCCAGCAACAGCGTTTGATAATGACTTAACCTCATCATCCGCTAGAATTGTCACAGCCATTTTCTCTTTCAGGCCAATAGGACCCGCAAATCCCATGGGAATGTCATATCTATTCGACAGCTCTCCCTCATCCGCCATTTCCAGATTGTTGACACCTAAATGATTGAGAACTTTAGTTTCATTGACCGTGCGATCACCCCGCACCAGGACGATCACCAAATTTCCACCAACATTATAAAACAGGGACTTAATAACCTGATTAGTATTAACCCCCAAGTATGTGGCCACATCTTGGACTGTACGAGTGGCCGGTGTTTCCACACACTGGAGTGGCTTTACTTCTTCTTGCTGTTCTATCCCTTGCGGTTGACAAGGAGCCTTTTCCACATTCGCCGCATAATCGCAGGCGGAACAAAAAACAAGCTCTGCCTCCCCGGTATCTGCCAGTACCATGAATTCGTGGGAAACATCTCCCCCGATAGCCCCGGCGTCCGCTTCCACAGGCCTGAACCTAAGCCCGCACCTGTCAAAGATCCGGTTGTAGGCATCAAACATCTTTTGATAACTAACTTGCAGTCCTTCCTGATCCTTATCAAAGGAGTAGAGATCCTTCATAATAAACTCGCGCCCCCGCAGGAGACCAAAGCGCGGCC
>CALGIY010000150.1 GCA_937914965.1 uncultured Thermoanaerobacteraceae bacterium
TAGATTTGATATCGGAGGTAGCGGAAGTGGCTAAGAAGATAACCGATAAGCTGGGTTGGAGCCCCCCAGATAGAGGAGTTTGTGGGTGGTGAAACCTGCCTCGTACAGGGGGTGGATTTGAGACACAGAGCAGAGGAACCACCGGTTATTTGTCGAAATAGAGAAGGCAACTCTTTTTAAGGGAATATTAGGAGTGAGGAATTACTGGCTTAACATTGACCGGTGCAGAAAGGATGAAGAAGATGTCTCAGAATAAACCAGATAAAAAGCGCATTTTGAGTTACGTAAATGGATTGCTTTATTTTTACGGAGTGATGAACTTCGAAAACCTTTACCGGGCGGTGGCCGATCGCTTGGCAGGCGGCTTGAGCCGGCAATACTTTAAAAACATTTTGGATATAGAGTTGAAAAAAGATGATACCCCTTATGACTTCATTTTTGATAACAATTTGTACTGCCACTACGATGTAGAAGATCCGCACCGGGTGCTGGAAGAGCAGAGAAAAAGAGCAGAAATCGACTGCCGGCCGGTCACAAACAAAGAAGTGCGCCTGGTGGTGAACAAGCAATATCCCTCTCTCTGGCATCCAGCAGTTAAAAAGCTGAGCCGGCAACTGCAGGAACAGTTTGGCTGGACCAAAGATGAGGCCATGATGAAGATATTGTTCGGCCAGTCCATGATTAAAAACGATATGCCACATATGCAGCTGGTGGAATATTTTTTGGAAGATCTGAATTTTGGCTCGTTTGAAGAACTTCAGCCCTTTATAAATATGGTCAACGATATGACCAACCATACCCCGCAGTGGATCCTCAAGGGTTGGACACCGCTGGAGGTGTTTGAGCGGTATGAGAAACACACTCTGCAGCCGTTACCGGCTGCGCCCTTTGATTTCAAAGAGAGCCAAGTTGGGGAAAAAGCCACGCCCAAAGTGGGCCGGAATGAGCCTTGTCCCTGCGGAAGCGGCAAGAAGTTCAAAAAATGCTGCGGCGCGACCGCACCGGCCGGGGACAGGGTTGAGACCATGCCCCCGGCTAAAAAAAGAGCCGACGCCGGTAAGAAACCGTCCCTGGAGGAATGGCGGGCCCTTTACGAGGCAGCCACAGCTTTTAAAGAGGCCCGGTGCTGGGAATGGATGCATGATAGTGACCTGTTTGGAGTGATGGATCCCGAAACAGGTGAGGTTGTCTACTGCTGCATCATGGGTGAGCTGGGTGAACACTATGCCCTGGGAGCTTACCTGGGACCTGATGGACTGCAATCTATTTTGGATATAATGGAGGACCCCGATCCTCTCTCTCCGGATTTTCTTTTGATACAGAAGTGTCTCATGGCTTCATTTGAAAGCCGGGAAGACCTGGCAAAAGAGGACCGGGCGGTAATCAAAGAGCTGGGGTTTAAGTTCAGAGGAAAAAACCAGTGGCCGCTGTTTCGCTCCTACGAACCGGGTCTGTATCCCTGGTTTATCGACGCCTGGGAATGCCGCTTTTTAACGCTTGCTTTACAGCAGGCTCTGGAAATCTCCCTGCGCTGCCGCAGCAGCAAGGCCATTTTAGAGGGTGATCAACCGCGTACCTTTCTTGTCCGTGTGCCCCGCATGCAGGGGAAGAATATAACCTGGCTTGATCAGTATCTTAAGGCTGCCTCAGTCGTTAAAAAACATGTTTCTTTTAAAATTACTGATGAGCTCCTCTTAAGAAAAATTTTAACTTCCGGAAAAAGAGATCAGGCTGTCTGGGAGGTGGACACCTTTTTCGCGCCCTTCCCTGTTCAGGAGAAAAAAAATGAAAGGCCGTATTACCCCAAGGTGTTTCTCATTCTTGACAGCAGCAGGGACCTGATCTTGGGACACGAAATGATAAAAGATTTATCACAAGAAGGATACCGCTGTATTCATTATATATCTGATTTGATGGATGAATTAATAATTCCCTCCCAGATTGTCGTTGAACGGGACGAAACCTACTACTTACTAAAAGACCTCTGCCGCCAGTTGAACATTCCTCTGAAAAAGGTTGAGCAACTGGCCTCAATTCCCTGTGTCAGGAAAGATATGTTCAGTAGGGACTGGTAAAGCGTTAACAGCAGTTCCTCGCCGTACATTCTTTAACCGTAAGCGTAAAACGAAACCCACCTTGAAAACAGGGTGGGTTTCGTTTTACGCTTACCATATTGTCCCGTTCGCTGGTATTCGACAAAAGTCGGTGGTACCCGGTACTCCAAACACTTATTGCTAAACATGATGAAACCTGAACAGGCCAGGGCCGCCAACAGCACCATAAAAACACCACCAGCGCTCACCTTCCCAAAGGAAATATCTACCACCATAGCCAAACCAATCATAGCTAAAGCGATTCCGGCAATGCATGGCAATTTAAGCCGCTCTTTTTTAAATAAAAAACCCCAAACCGCGACCCAAATGATATATGTATAGATAGGCCCGCAAGGCCAGCTGACATATATTGAACAGAAGCGACATACAAGTAGGAAGCAGCAAATTCAAAAATACACGCTGCCAACAGTGAAAACACCACGATTCTGCCCACCATCCTGATACCAGGCCGAGAGCCTCTGTCCATCTTTTTAAATCCGGCACAGTGCTTCCAATTTTACGTATAGTGCAGAAAACCCCTGAAACCTAAAAAAACGGATCCAGGGGTCTGCCCGTAAAACATTAACAACACTTTATTGCCAATTAAAATTCAAACTTCTTAGCACGATAAGCCTTTAAGTAATTCATACAGTAATTATCACGCCCTGCCAGAGTTTCAGCAGCGATCATATTAGCCATCATCTGTTTATCAAGTGGATTTATGATCAGGCCATCTAAACCCCTTGCAATAGCCATCACCGCAAAGTTCCGGTTGAGATGCTTACGCAGTGGCAAACCATAAGAAATATTGGAAAGACCACATATTGTATGAACCCCCGGAAAGCCCGTCATAATTTTTTCAATGGCGTTTAGAAATTCCACCCCGAAATCGCTGTTTGTAGATACAGGCTGCACAAGAGGGTCCACATAGATGTTACCAATGG
>CALGIY010000151.1 GCA_937914965.1 uncultured Thermoanaerobacteraceae bacterium
CTAAGCATCATATTGCATTTGCCGTTTTTTTTGCGGCACATGGGAACCCAGAGATCACCGGTGGGTTCCATTTCCTTTTTCATTTCCATGCATATGTTAATTTTTCAGCTACTATAGACGAATTTCTCACAAAAGTCGTTAACGCATGCTTACCCTCATCTCTGGAATGGATGACACCTGCAATTGTTACCACTATATCTTTGCTACTTCCATTTTAAAATGACGAAGGAAATAAAATACACAGCAAATTGATTTTACTTTGTGGCTATGCCAATGGTGGTAGATCTCAGCCTGATTATCACTTCCATTGGCATAGTAATACCCGACATTTCGCACCATTAAGGCATTTACATCCTGAATTTACTGATGGTGAAAACTGGTACCTAATTGACATTAAAAAGCATGAGGAGACCTCCCATAATTCGTACTACAGTAAATATCTTCACTAAAACCGGCTAAATGTAAAAGCCGTTTGATATCTTCAGTCAATTGGTTCTCCGCAACCTGATGGATGCGACCGGAATCAGTTTCGAAGGTAATTATGGTAAGGGGTTTCAGCATCTCCAGCAGCATAGTTCCCGTTGGGCTAAAAGACTTACGCTTCCCAGGGATAATCAAAGGTTTTGTTTCTTTGGCCAGGTTACGGCGTACCCGGCGCTGCAGCAGTGCATAAATAAGCAGAGCCATTAAGAAAACATACCCTATGGCAACTACTCTCTCCGTGTTCTTGACATAGATCCCGTCAATGTAAACCGGGTTTTTTAGAAAACGGAAAGACAGTTCCACTGCGGTTTGGTTTTTGTATTCCTGCAGTACATCACCTGGGGAAAGCTCATTATCATCAAGAATATTGGTAATCAATACGAAAGTACTGGCCTTAGCCTTGATATCCTTGACAAATTGTTCATTAATAGAGACCAGAGAAGGAATGGCTCGATAATAGACTTGATAGTTGATCGGTTCATCCTTACGAGGACGGCCTACCCGGCGCTTGATTACCCGTTCTTCTTTAATTTCGGTATTTATCTTAAAGAGTGAGGTATCGTGTTTTGCTAAGAAAAGCTCTGATTCTTTAATGGCATCAGCTTCACAATAGAATTCTCTCTTGGCAAGAGCATTACAGTCCTTTATCAGCTCTTTTTTCTTGATGTCTATCTTTTTATTAATGCTTTTTTCCTTCCTCTTGTCCAGGGATGAGGAGTGTACAATAATAAACCGGTAATCGTGGCCGTTAAGTTCCCTGACAGTTGATTGAACCTGATAAACAGATGCATTCTTTTTCTCTACGAGACTGCCCAGGTGCTGCCACTGATTCTGTGCCCAGGCCCATTCTTTCAGGTCAGCCGATATTTTAAATGTTTCCGGCAGTCGTGAAATGAAAGGGATCTCTTTGTCGGACATAAGAGCAAGGTTGTCATTGGTAACGAGGGCTGAATCAGCAACATAGATGCTTTGGCCCTTATCAGAAGGCAGCATTGTTTGCAGTCTTTCCAGTACGTCTTTATTCCAGGTCTTATCGCTCATATTGCCATCACACAGTTCCCCAAAAATGGGGATACCTTCGCTGGTGGTGATGAGACCATAAAGGAACTGTTTCAAATCAGGGCGATGGTCTTTGCTATATCCGTAGGTAATGTCGAGTAAATCCCTATCTCCATCTGTTTGGTCATACTCTCCAGCAACAGAGATGGATGTTGTATCAGCATGAATGGTCCTTGTTTCTACCTGATGTACATTTATAGCTGATAATGCTAAAGCCAGGTAAACCCTGTTGGGATGAGCCTTAGCCAGTTTGGTAAGGGCTCTGCCCAGGGCATCATCATTAAATGCATCAGCAGTTATCTTTTCATCTTCACCAAAGATTACATTGAGATTCATCTCACTATAAAATTCTTCTACACGGTAAAGCGGTTTTCTTGCTACCAGGATATTGATAACGAGTGCTTCCAGCAATGTTCCTGGCGACAGGCGGCATTGTTTAGGATCCCAGGTAACCATCTCATCGATGGTGTCTCGGAGTTTAATTTCACGGCAAAAGGCTGCAACCAGTGGAGCAGCGCCAGCACTTAAGATTTTAACTTTAGGTATCAGGCTTCTCATGCGAAATTCCCCCGTTTAATTTCATTAGGTGGGAATTCGCGACATATTCTGTAATTCCTCCTTAGCCTGATAGATTTTAATAATTATTATTTATGAAAAAGAAGGGTGCGGAAGATGGGAAAGAGGCCGGATTTCCTGTGATTATCAAGGAGGGAACTACCAATTACGCGGCTTGACCAGGAACGCCTGTTCGTATAGAATATGGGTTGTAAGGAGGTGGAATCCATTGGCAAGAATTCAATTCGCTGACTTTTGGCCACAGCTGATGGGCCTTGTCCCTGCTTACTCCAGGGATGGGGTTAATGGTACCAGCATCCTCCTAGAAAATAATCCTACTATATTCAGTGAATTCAAAACCAAAACACTGCTGGCACAGCTGACACGTACCTTTTTGATGGAACCGCGGGTGGTTCAGGGGGACGGTTCCGGTGATGGGTCGTGGTACAAAGTCTATCGGGTCTCCATTATGGGTTCATCACGAGAACCGACCATCTGTTTGTTTCTGGCTGTAGTCAGCAATTTGTGTTCAGCGGACAACATATTAAGCATGCGCAAAAAGGCTGCCCCGTTTTTCAAAGGCAGCCTTTCCCTATTTACT
>CALGIY010000152.1 GCA_937914965.1 uncultured Thermoanaerobacteraceae bacterium
ATCTACACTCTTTCCCTACACGACGCTCTTCCGATCTGTGTCTTTTAAATTTATTTGGGGAGGTGAATTAAAAGTGAACCTTGACTTTATTAATGCCTTAAAGGATCTTGAAAAAGAAAAAGGGATCAGCATTGATGTTCTCCTTAAAGCAATAGAACACGCTCTTCATACTGCATACAGGAAAAACTTTGGTTCCGCGCAAAGCGCACGGATCGAGATTTCTAGGGATACCGGTGAGATTAGGGTTTTCGCCAAGAGAACTGCTGCGTCTGTTGTACAGGATTCAATTTTGGAGATTTCACTAGAAGATGCTGTTGAAATAGATCCAGAAGCCAAAGAAGGCGATCTTTTAGAAGTAGAAGTTACACCGCGGGACTTTGGGCGTATCGCAGCGCAAGCAGCAAAACAGGTTGTTGTACAGCAGATTCGCGAAGCTGAGCGAGGCCTAATTTATGAGGAATTCTTGAGCCGTGAAGGGGACATTGTTAATGGTATCGTCAGGCGTCAGGAAGCGAAAAATATTTTTATCGATTTAGGAAGAGCTGAAGCTGTACTGCTGCCGTCCGAGCAAATAATAAATGAAAAATATAATCGCGGTGAACGTATTAAAACTTATTTAAACGAGGTCAAAAACACAACTAAAGGGCCGCAAATTTTGGTTTCCCGGACTCATCCAGGTCTGCTTAAAAGGCTCTTTGAGTTAGAGGTACCAGAAATTTTCGAAGGAATTGTCGAAATAAAGGCTGTTGCTCGGGAGCCGGGGATGCGCTCCAAAATAGCCGTTTATTCCAGGGATGATAATGTTGATTCTATTGGAGCCTGTGTTGGCCCAAAAGGGATGAGGGTCCAGGCAATTGTTAATGAACTCAAGGGTGAAAAGATTGATATTGTTAAATGGGACAGTGAACAGAGAGAATTTATTGCCAATGCTTTAAGCCCGGCTAAAGTTGTTTCCGTGAAACTTGAAGAAAAGGAAAAAGCAGCCCGGGTCACTGTTCCGGATCACCAACTTTCTCTGGCTATTGGTAAGGAAGGGCAGAATGCTAGACTGGCGGCGCGTCTGACTGGGTGGAAAATCGATATAAAAAGTGAATCCCAGGTTGAGCCTCCTATAGAGCAGGAAGATTTACCTGAGGGTCAAGAGGTGAACTCTTGATGCCTAGAGTAAAAAAGATTCCTCAGCGCATCTGTGTCGGATGCCGACAGACTAGGGGAAAGAAGGAGTTAATTCGCATTGTTAGGACACCGGATTACAAGGTTATAATTGACCATACAGGTAAGATGTCGGGACGGGGTGCTTACCTTTGCCGGAGGGCGGAGTGTTTGCGGGCAGCTCTTGACGGTAAACAATTGGTGCGTGCCCTGCATTTAGAACTCTCTCAGGAAGTTATCGCAGATTTAGAAAAAGAGATTTCAGGTGAATGAAATTGAGACTATACTCCCTGCTGGGATTTGCTAAAAGAGCGAAGAAGCTTGTCTGCGGAATGACCAACTGCGTTTATGCTGTCCGGAAAAAGAATGCGCAGTTAGTGATTATTGCTACAGATGCAGGGGTTACGAGAAAGAAGTTGGTCAGGGAGTGCCAGATCCAGGATATCCCTTTGATTGAGTATGGTACTAGGGATCAGTTTATCAAGTATTTGGGAAGTCCTGTTTGTTATTGGGCGGTTTTATCTCAGGAATTAGCGAAAGAAATCCTTCGAAATTTTGAAGAGGGCAAGGATAATCAATACGGGGGTGATTGAATGGCAAAAATCCGAATTCATGAATTAGCTAAAGAATTTAAAATGAATAGCAAAGACCTGGTTGCCCGCTTGCGTCAAATGGGCTATTCAGTTAAAAATCATATGAGTACTTTAGAGGATAAAGAGGTTAATGAAATCAGAAAAGCATTGAAATCAAAAGATATTGAACGTAAAAAAGGTACAAGTGCGGCCCCGCAGAAAAGCACCAATAAAACCGAAAGTAAAGAAACTGAAAGCAAACAGGATTTTCGTACACGATCTATAGTACGTAAAGAGGAACAACGCCAGCAAAAGAAGCAGACTCAAAAGAAGATCCTGGCAAAAGTATCGTCTTCTTCCCGCAGGCGCACTAAAAAGAAACGCAGGGATTATACTCGTGCTGCTGAACGTGCTGCTGAAGTTAAAGTTTAGCCAAAAAAAATTATCATTGAGGAACAGCTCACAGTACAGGAACTGGCCAACTACCTGCATGTCAATGGGAGCGAGATTATTACAAAGCTGATTGGATTAGGTATTATGGCCTCAATAAACCAGGTGATCGATAGTGACACAGCAACTCTGGTAGCGTCTGAATTTGAGGTCGAAGTCGAGGTACGAGATGAAATTGTGGAACTGGAAGCGGCACTTGTTGATGTCCCGGAACGTCCAGAAAATTTAGTGCTCAAACCACCTGTGATTACAGTCATGGGGCATGTTGACCATGGGAAAACATCTCTTCTCGATTTTATCCGCAAGACAGATGTTACTGCAACTGAAGCAGGAGGCATTACTCAGCATATTGGTGCCTACCAGATCGATGTCAAAGGCAAGAAGATTACTTTCCTCGATACTCCCGGTCACGAAGCATTTACAGCTATGCGAGCGCGGGGAGCAGAGGTAACAGATATTGCTGTTCTTGTAGTGGCGGCAGATGATGGTATTATGCCGCAGACAGTTGAGGCGATTAACCACGC
>CALGIY010000153.1 GCA_937914965.1 uncultured Thermoanaerobacteraceae bacterium
GGGAAAAGAGATCACTGTTCAACCCCTGCCTCCCTTTATGTTGAAGATTCTAGCTGATGGGGGTTTGGCAGAGCACTTTCGCAAATACGGAACCTTCAACCTCTAGAAATGGAGGTCAGAAGCCAGAAGTTAGAAAGAGGAAGGAATTCGTGAATGCGAATTCCTTCAATAATATAAACCGGAGCATCAAATATACGGGTGCAAAAAGAGAGAACACATTTATAGAGAACGGAGTGTATGGTGTTGAAGAAGTATACTATTACTTTGATTCCAGGAGATGGGATCGGCCCTGATGTAACAAGAGCGGCGCGCATTGTCCTGGATGCAGCAAATGTGGGTATTGAGTGGGATGTAGTGGAAGCCGGAGCATGTGCCATTGAAAGGCACGGTACACCGCTGCCTGAGCAAGTACTGGATTCTATCAGACGGAACAAGGTTGCCCTGAAGGGGCCCCTCACAACACCTGTCGGAACAGGTTACCGCAGCCTCAATGTCGCACTGCGTACATCACTCGATCTTTTCGCTAATGTCAGGCCTTCCAAGAGTCTCCCAGCGATAAAGACCCGCTACCAGGATGTAGACCTCATTATCGTGCGAGAGAATACCGAGGACCTCTATGCTGGTATTGAGCACATGGTGGGCAAAGATGCGGCAGAGAGCATCAAAATTATCACTCGTGCCGCTTCAGAGCGTATTGTGCGCTATGCCTTTGAACTTGCCCGGCGTGAAGGGCGCAAAAAGGTGACTGCGGTGCACAAAGCAAATATCATGAAATGCTCAGACGGGCTGTTTCTGGAAGCGGCCCGGCAGGTTGCTGAGGGCTACCCTGAAATCGAATTTGAAGACCGTATTGTTGATGCCTGCTCGATGGCTCTTGTCCAGAACCCTGAGGACCTGGATGTGCTGGTTATGCCCAACCTCTATGGAGATATTCTTTCGGACATCTGTGCTGGGCTGATTGGCGGGTTGGGAGTGGCCCCTGGTGCCAACATTGGTGATGGGGTGGCTGTTTTTGAGCCGGTTCATGGAACTGCTCCGAAATTCGCAGGGATGGATAAATTGAACCCTCTGGCGACCATTCTTTCCGGGGTGATGATGTTCAAGTACTTGGGAGAGATGGATGCTGCTGACCGGGTAATGAAAGCCATCACCGAGGTTCTGGATGAGGGGAAATACCTCACCTGTGACCTGGGTGGCAGTGCCAAGACATCGGAGATGGGCAAAGCCATTGCCGAAAAGCTGTAGGGAAGCCGAATAGTCGTTTGTGGTTGGTCGTTAATCGTTAGAAAAAGAGGAGAGATGCGAGACGGTTCTCGCGTCTCTCCTCTTCTATTTGCGTTCCTTTACGGATTATTATCTGCCCGAAGAACGGACAGAGCTAAACTATTTTCCTGTTGGCCTGTTTAAAGCAGTAAAGCATGCATGCTACCTGATTTTGAGTGACTTGTTGAGCAGTCCGGAGTGCTCTACAGAGAATTCGGCTTTGATATCCACATCAACATAAGGAAAAATTTCTTCCCAGCGGTCCTCGATCTCCTTCCAAACCTGTGAGTTGGTCCGGTGGATTTTATCCCCGAACCCGAAAACATCGGATTTTAATTCCTTGGCTTTGGCTACAGCATTCCGGCAGCGGCGCTCTACCTCTTGGTTCACCAGGCCTTCCATTTTTATGACATCACTTTTCTTTGTAATATCAACGGTTTCAGGTGCTGCTCCGATTAGTTCCCCTGTTCCCTTGATCTTAACCTGAAAAGTGATCTTTTCCCTTGTGATTATCGGTTTTACCTTGGTTCTCACATCCCGGAAGAGAAAGGATGTGTTTTTTGGGGTGGAGTCGAAGGCCAGGGGAATAATACCTCCTTGTGCCTCATCTCTGATGAATAACATCCCCTGTGTTTCCACCTCATTTAACCGCCCCGCCAGCTTTTCACCTCGAAAGGC
>CALGIY010000154.1 GCA_937914965.1 uncultured Thermoanaerobacteraceae bacterium
ATAACAGGAAAAAAATCATCTTGATCTGCCTTGGCTTGATCTTTGTGCTGGCTGGATACTATTTTTTTACTGTCAGCTGTTTGAGGATAGAGGAAGAAAAGAATCCTGTCAATGTGACAGTTGATTTAAAAAAGGATCAAAAGAAGGACAGATCTGAGTCATTAAAAAAACAGGAGTTTTTCGTGGACTGCAGGTTGGCAAGGGAACGTAACCAGAGCCAGCAGGTGGAAGTCTTAAAGGAAATTGCCGCCAATCCTGTATCGAGTGCTGAGACCCGGGATCAGGCTCAACAGGAGTTGATGAAGATCACTGAAAGGGCTGCCCGGGAGGCAGAACTAGAGAAACTAGTAGTGGCCCAGGGTGCCCAGGATGCAGTGGTGTTGATCCAGGGAAAATCTGCAACAGTAATCATACAGGGGAAATCACTTTCCAGTTCGGATGCGGAAAAGATCCGAGAAATAGTTGGCCGGGTCGCTTTCCTGGAACCGGGAAATATTTTTGTGATCCCGAAGCCCTAGTTCTTGGATATTGTATACTTGCGTTTTGTCTCTTGAAATATCCAAACCTCAAAGATATAATCATTTACAATACCGTGCGATCGATGAAACCGGTTTATAAAACCGATTTCTTTTTTATAAGGATGATTTATCAATGGGGATAGAGGAGGTGCAGCCATGAAGCCACAAATCACGGATACGACACTGAGGGATGCTCACCAGAGTCTTTGGGCAACCCGGATGCGCACTGAGGACATGGTGCCTATTCTGGAGCAGCTTGATCAGGTAGGGTATTACTCTCTGGAAATGTGGGGGGGGGCTACTTTTGATGTTTGTATCCGTTACTTAAATGAAGATCCTTGGGAACGGATCAGGACTATTAAAAAACATGTGAAACGGACTCCACTTCAGATGCTGCTGCGGGGGCAGAACATAGTTGGTTATGCTAACTATCCAGATGATTTGGTGGAGGCTTTTGTAGATAAGGCTGCGGAAGTAGGTATTGATATCTTTCGTGTTTTTGATGCCCTCAATGATGTGCGTAACCTAGAGGTACCTATGCGGGCGGTCAAGAAGACAGGAAAGCATCTACAAGCTTGTGTTGTTTATACCCTGAGCCCAGTACACACCAAGGAACATTACCTGGAGACAGCACTTCATTTGCAGGATCTGGGTGCTGATTCCATCTGCATTAAAGATATGGCTGGAATGATCTCTCCCTATCGATCCTACGAATTGGTTTCTCTCTTTAAGGATAAACTAGATGTTCCTGTTCAACTGCATACACACTACATCGGAGGAATGGCCATTGGAGCCTGTCTGAAGGCAGTTGAAGCCGGGTTGGATGTTTTTGACACCTGCTCTGGCCCCCTGGCTTTTGGTTCCTCACAGCCTCCGGTGGAAACTCTGGTGCGAGCACTGAAGGGGACGCCCTGGGATACCGGACTGGATCTCTCCTTGCTCTTTGAGATCTCTAATTACTGGGAGGAACTGCGGCGCAAGCGCGGGTATGAACGGGGTGTGACCAGAATTACCGATATGAAGGTCTTTGATCACCAGGTGCCTGGTGGGATGATTACCAATCTGGTGAGCCAGTTAGAGGAACAAAAGGCCTTGCACCGTATTGGTGAAGTACTGGAGGAAATACCGCGGGTGCGGGCTGAATTGGGTTACCCTCCTTTAGTAACCCCTACCAGTCAGATCGTAGGCATCCAGGCGGTTCTCAATGTTCTGACCGGTTCCAGATACAAGATGGTGCCCCAGGAAGTGAAGGATTATGTGAGGGGGTGTTACGGTAGACCCCCTGCTCCCATCGATAATAATGTCCAGAATTTGATTATCGGTGATGAGGAACCGATCACCTGTCGGCCGGCAGATTTATTGGAGAGTAAATATGAAAAAATAAAAGAAGAAATCAAGGACATTGCAGAATACCTGGGAATAG
>CALGIY010000155.1 GCA_937914965.1 uncultured Thermoanaerobacteraceae bacterium
TTGACAGGGAAGCCTTAGATCATCCCTATTTGCCTATGCTTCCTGTATTTGCAAACTGTATAATTTAATGTTAATACTTTTGTTTAGGGGCACAAAGTGATAATATCTACTTTGAGTGTCCCATTCTTTTTATTATAAAGGAGCAGCAGATGTCAGAACGAGAAAAAATTGCCCGGGCGGTGGGTGTGATCACCATTGCCATGGTGCTCGCCCGTATTCTTGGTTATGGCCGTGAGGTTTTGATCTATTACCTCTTTGGGCAAAACAGGATCACAGACTGTTATAATGCGGCATTTTCCATCCCAGATTTTATTTATGTTATTCTGATCGGGGGCGCTCTCAGCTCAGCCTTCATCCCTGTTTTCGGCAGTTATCTTGCTAAGGGGGAGGAAGAAGAGGGCTGGAAGGTTGCCAACACCATGCTCAATCTGGTTGTCATCCTGATGTTGTCAGCCATTACACTGGGGATGATCTTCACTCCGCAGCTGATACGGCTCTTGGTGCCAGGTTTTGATGCCGGGGAAATTGGTCTGACCGTTAACCTCACTCGGGTCATGTTCTTTCAGACATTTTTCATGGGCCTGAGCGGTGTAACCATGGGGATCTTGAATGCTTATAAGCACTTTTCTGCCCCTGCACTAGGGTCGGTGCTTTATAACCTTGCGGTTGTGGTGGTCGGCTGGCTGCTTGGCCCCAAAATTGGTGTCATGGCTTTTGCCATTGGAGTTGTGGCGGGGGCGGTACTCAATTTAGTGATTCAGCTGCCCGTACTAATGCGGTTTGGGTTGCACTACAGGCCGATGCTGGATCTGAGGCATCCTGGAATCAAGCAGATCGGGGTTCTGGTTTTTCCGATCCTGATCGGGCTATCGGTTTCCCAGTTTAACCTCTTTGTTAGCCAGAACCTGGCTTCAGCCCTTCCCAGTGGTCAGCTGGCAGCACTGCGCACAGCACAGAGGATTATGCAGCTGCCTATTGGGATTTTTGCAGTGGCCATCGGTACTGCTATTTTCCCAACCTTGACCGAGCAGGCTGCACGCCGGGAAATGGGTGATTTTCGCCGTACTTTTTCCCTCGGCATCAGGGCGATCAACTTTTTAACGATCCCCTGTGTGGCAGGGTTGATTGCAGTTGGGCTTCCTTTAATAAGGCTCTTTTTCCAGATGGGGAGATTCACCCCAGAGAGCACTTGGGCAACGGCTATTGCGCTGTTTTATTATGCCTTCGGGATCATCGGCTACGCGGGTTCTACAGTTCTGGTGCGGGTTTATTATGCTCTTCAAGATACCAAAACTCCTGTAATCGTAGGCATCGCTACTGTTTTTTTGAACATAGTTCTCAATGTTTGGCTGGTTAAACCGATGGGGCACAGCGGACTAGCCCTGGCCTACTCAATAGTAGGAATTGCCAATATGCTGGTGCTGCTGGTTCTCCTCAAGAGGAAGCTTGGCCATATCGATGGTGGAAGGATTGCTTTTTCGGCTGTTGGAGCTAGTGCGGCATCCCTGGTTACAGGTGGGGCTGCTTACGCTGTTGTCACCCTGATCCAGGGCCAGTTAGGGATTGCCACCAAGAGCGCCCAACTGGTTGCTGTCGGTGGTGCTGTCGCTGCTGGGATTTTAGTTTACTTTTTGCTGTCTTTTCTACTGCGGTTGGAGGAGTTTCAACTGGTGATGAACTTGGTGAAGAGGCGTCTCGGTTTCACCAAGCGTGCTAGGGCCCTCTAGCAAGAAAGGTGATTTTTATATGAAGCAACAACTGATCAGAAATTTTTGTATAATAGCGCATATTGATCACGGGAAGTCTACACTGGCTGACCGTTTTTTGGAACAGACCGGTGCCTTGGCATCAAGGCAGATGGTGGACCAGGTGCTTGATAATATGGACCTGGAGCGGGAGCGAGGGATCACCATCAAGCTGACTCCTGCAAGGATGAATTATAAGGCTAAGGATGGGCAGGAATACATCCTGAACCTGATCGATACCCCAGGACATGTGGACTTCAGTTATGAAGTATCCCGGAGCCTTATTGCTTGTGAAGGAGCGGTCTTGGTTGTGGATGCCTCCCAGGGTGTGGAGGCCCAGACTATTGCCAACACCTATCTGGCGCTAGATGCCAATCTGGAGATCATTCCAGTGATCAACAAGATCGACCTTCCGGTGGCAGAACCCGAACGGGTCGCCCGGGAGATCGAGGATGTGATCGGTTTGGATACTGAGAATATCCTGCTGGTTTCTGCGAAGGATGGGAAAGGGGTGCCTGAGCTCCTGGAAGCATTGGTCCAGCAGGTACCTCCACCACAGGGGGAAAAAGATAAACCCCTACAGGCCCTGATCTTTGATTCGCACTTCGATCCTTACAGAGGGGCGATCTCTTATATCCGAGTTTTCCACGGATGTGTCCGCTGTGGGATGAAGATCATGATGATGTCTACAGGTAAGGCCTATGAGGTCGGTGAGGTAGGTGTGTTCTCCCCAGAAATGACCATGGTAGATGAACTGGGTCCCGGTGAGGTAGGTTACCTGGCAGCAGGGCTCAAGGAAGTTGCTGATACCAGGGTTGGGGATACGATTACTGAAGCAGATAATCCCGCTTCCACCCCCCTTCCCGGCTACAGGAAGGTTAATCCTGTTGTCTACTGTGGACTTTACCCGGTAGAGGCCAGTGATTTTGAAAATTTGCGGGATGCGCTGGGGAAACTCAAGCTCAACGATGCATCTTTCCTGTATGAACCGGAGACCTCCGCGGCTTTAGGTTTCGGTTTCCGCTGTGGTTTCCTGGGACTTTTGCATATGGAGATCATTCAGGAAAGACTGGAGCGGGAGTACGACCTGAATCTTATCACCACAGCCCCTAACGTGGTTTACCGTTTGACCGAGTACGGTGGGGATGTTTTTACAGTGGATAACCCGGCTCTTTGGCCTGATGCTGGGGAGATCGACATGGTGGAGGAGCCCTATGTGAAGGCCAATGTGATCACACCCTCGGATTATGTGGGGGCAGTGATGGAGCTCTTTCATGACCGGAGAGGGGAGTTCCAGGTGATGAACTACCTTTCCCCAAAGAGGGTACAGATCTCCTACCAACTTCCCTTGTCAGAGATTATCTTTGACTTCTTTGATTGCCTCAAGTCGTGCACCAGGGGTTATGCCTCCTTTGACTATGAGATATCAGGTTACCGTGCTGCTGACCTGGTGAAACTGGACTGTATGGTGCACAGCGAGGTAGTGGATGCCCTCTCGGTCATTGTCCACCAGGAACAGGCTCTACAGCGGGGGCGCTCACTTGTCGAAAGGCTGAGGAAGCTGATCCCCAGGCAGTTATTCGATGTCCCCATTCAGGCGGCCATCGGGAGCAGGGTGATCGCCAGAGAAACGGTCAAAGCAATGCGCAAGAATGTATTAGAGAAGTGTTACGGTGGAGATGTCTCCAGGAAGCGTAAATTGCTGGAAAAGCAGAAAGCGGGTAAGCGCCGGATGAAGCAGGTGGGAAGGGTGGAAATCCCACAGGAGGCGTTCCTGGCGGTGCTCCAGGTTGATAAGGAGTGATCGCTTTATACCTCCATTTCCCCTTCTGTTTGAAGAAGTGCCATTACTGCTCTTTCAACTCCTTTCCACTTCCGCAAAGTGACCAGGGGAGGATTACTGCAAGAGGTTACCTTGACGCACTAGAAAAGGAAATATTACTGTACGCTTCCCAGAATAAAGATCTGGCCTTATCATCGATTTACTGTGGAGGGGGAACCCCCACTATTCTCCCGGCGGAGGACCTTCGCCGGGTTCTCGATCTCTGCCGGCGATCTTTTTGCTTATCTGATCAGATCGAGATCACGGTGGAGGCCAACCCTGGGACAGTGTCCCAGAAGCTGCTCTGTACTCTGAAAGAGGCCGGGGTCAACCGCCTCTCTCTTGGTGCCCAGTCATTTCACCTGGATGAACTGGGCCTTTTGGGGAGAGTACATGATGCTTCTGAAATTTATGCTGCTTATGCAGATGCCAGATCTGCAGGTTTTACCAACATTAATCTCGACCTGATTTATGCCCTACCGGGGCAAAGCCTGGCCTCCTGGAGTGATAACCTACGCTGTGCCCTGGAGCTTAGGCCGGAGCACCTCTCCATCTACGGCCTTTCCCTTGAGGAAGGCACCCCACTTGCTCGGGATATAGCGGCAGGGAAGTTAGAGCTTTGCAGTGAGGATGATCAGGTGGCCATGTGGGAGGAAACAGCGCGTGTGATGTCTGCTGCCGGGTATGTGCGCTATGAGATTTCCAACTACGCCAGGCCTGGTTTTGAGTGCAAACACAATATCACTTACTGGGAAAACACCCCCTACTTGGGGTTGGGTGCTGGTGCCCAGGGGTACTTTGAAAACGTGCGCTACGCCAATGAAAGTGCTTTGGAAAAGTACATAGAAAAGGTGAAGTCAGGGGAACTTCCCCGCGTCTATGAGGAACACCA
>CALGIY010000156.1 GCA_937914965.1 uncultured Thermoanaerobacteraceae bacterium
TAAATGATGGCACAATGGGGCGTGCTGATGTACCTGCCGGTCGCTCCACTGGAGCCAACGAGGCCAAAGAACTGCGTGACGGCGAGAAGCGTTTTGGAGGAATGGGAGTAAGAAAGGCCGTTGCCAATGTCAAAGAGGTTCTCCTGCCGGCGGTCAAGGGTATGGATGCTTCAAAACAGCGTGAACTTGACGCTGCCTTAATCGCTCTTGATGGAACCCCAGACAAAGCACGGTTGGGCGCCAATGCTATTCTCGGTGTGTCCCTGGCTGCTGCTAGAGCAGCTGCCAACGCCCTGAATATGCCGCTTTATCGCTACATCAATGCCAATGCCCATGTACTGCCAGTTCCTCTGCTGAACCTGATCAATGGCGGCAAGCATGCATCCAATGACCTGGAGTTCCAGGAATTCTGCATTTTCCCGGTAGGGGCGGAGTCCTTCAGTGAAGCCATGGAGATCGCCATGGAGGTTTACGAAGAACTCAGAACGATTATTGTCTCTAAGTACGGGAAAATCGCAGCCAATGTTGGTGATGAGGGAGGTTTTGCCCCACCGATTATCATGGTACGGGAAGCCTTAGACAACCTAGTCATGGCAGTGGAGAGAACCCCATATGCAAAGAAGATTGTCTACGGGCTCGACTGTGCTACAACACACCTCTACAACCCTGAGACCAATAAATACAGTCTCGAGGGGAATGAACTGACAACAGATGAACTACTCGGTTTCTACAAAGACCTGTTGAAATCGTATCCTATTGCCAGTATGGAAGACCCATTCAGTGAAGATGATGTGGACGGGTTTGTCAGGGCTACCAAAGAGCTGCAGATCCAGATCGTCGGTGATGACTTCTTCTGCACAAACCCCAGACTGATCAAGGAACGCGTACCCTTTGGGGCGGGTAATGCTCTTTTGTGGAAAGTGAACCAGATTGGTACCCTCACTGAATCTCTTGATGCCGCCGATTTGGCATACCGCAACAACTACGGAGTTATGGTTTCCGAGCGCTCAGGTGAGACAGAGGACCCGATCATCGCTGACCTGGTAGTGGGTATCAATGCAGGCCAGATCAAGACTGGAGCAACCATCCGTGGTGAAAGAACTGCCAAGTACAACAGGCTGCTGCAAATCGAGCAGGAGTTAGGTTCAAGTGCCGTTTACGCAGGCCGGAATTTCAAGATTCCCTTTTAAGAGTAAAGCAGAAAGAACAATAGATGTGAGACGGCCGGCGAAAATAGCGGCCGTTTCATGTCCCTAATAGCTTTTTTTCGGGTGGGAGGGGAGAGGAGAATCAAAGTGAAAAGGCTTGTAGTTATTGCATTGGGAGGCAACTCCCTGATTAAAGACAAAGACAGAATCAGTGCTGAGGACCAGCTAGAGGTTATCCAGGCCAGCTGCAAACCGATTGTGAACCTGGTGAAGAATGGTTTTAATGTGGTGATCGCCCACGGTAACGGCCCTCAGGTTGGTTTTAATCTCTTGAGGTCTGAGGCTGCCCGGGAGCAGGTGCCGCCACAGCCCCTTGATGTAGCTGTTGCAGAAACCCAGGGTTCCATCGGTTACATGATTCAGCAGGCCCTGAAAAACGAATACAACCGCCAGGGTATCGACAAGGATGTTGTCACTGTGGTTACACAGGTAAAGGTGGAGGCAGATGATGATGCTTATTCAAAGCCAAATAAACCTGTTGGCCCTTTTTATGAAAAAGAAGAAGCACGGCAATTGATGCACGAGAAAGGCTGGGACATGGTCGAAGATTCCGGAAGGGGATACAGGCGAGTGGTGGCTTCACCGCAGCCAGTAGAGATCGTGGAATACAGAGCAATTCGCGCCCTGATAGAGCAAGGATTCACAGTGATCGCCTGCGGTGGTGGGGGGATACCGGTTACTGGTAAGGAAGGCGCTATTTATCTGGATGAAGAGTATCTGGACGAACTGGTTGAGGAGCTTGCCGGTGATGAGAACATGGCGTTGGCGGGAACGGATA
>CALGIY010000157.1 GCA_937914965.1 uncultured Thermoanaerobacteraceae bacterium
CATGGAGAGATGGACTGTCGTGGATTAAGGGAAAAGTGCCAAGAGGCCGGCCTTGGGGAGATACTGCTTTATGTGGGCGGCAACCTGGTTGTGGGGAAACGCACCTTCGAAGAGGTGGAGGATCTCTTTAAGAAAATGGGTTTTGATCGTGTCTATCCTCCTGGCACTATGCCAGAGGCAGCTGCTGCTGATTTAAAGAGGGATCTTAATCTATGAAGGCAATGCTGATCGATTTTGGGAGCACCTTTACCAAAGTAACTCTGGTGAACCTGGACCCCCCGGGTTTGATCGGGACCTCCAGGGCACCGACAACAACTCAAACCGATCTGATGGAAGGATTGAACAAAGCCCTGGAAGCCTTTTCTCCTGAGCAGCTGAAAGGGATTACAGTTAAAAAAGCCTGCAGTTCCGCGGCTGGGGGATTGAAGATTGTGGCCATTGGCCTGGTGCCGGAACTGACGGTGAAGGCGGCTCGGGAGGCAGCTCTGGGGGCTGGAGCAAGGGTCCTGGCAGCTTATGCCTATACACTGACAGCTGAGGAACTAGAAGAGATCAAGAAACTGGACCCTGATCTGCTGCTTTTAGCTGGTGGGACTGATGGTGGAGATAGTAAAACCATTCTGGCTAACGCCGCCAGGATTGCAGAATCAGACTTGTCAGTTCCCGTAATTGTGGCTGGAAATAAGGCTGCTGGCGCGGAAGTGCAGGAGATATTAAAAGATAAGGTAGCCCGTGTAGTGGTCACCAAGAATGTGATGCCAGATATAGGTATTCTCGCAGTGGAACCAGCCCGCCGGGCAGTCAGGGATCTCTACCTAGAAGAGATCACCAGGGCCAAGGGGTTGGATCAGATTCAGGAGCAGGTTGGTCTGGCTATGCCTACCCCCCTTGCGGTGATGAAAGCAGGAGAATTCTACAGCAAGGTCAGTAAAGAGGAAGTTGTGATTGTTGATGTGGGTGGTGCTACTACTGATGTTCATTCTTTCTCTGAAGGTGGGCCCAAAAGAGGTGGGTGTATCCTGAAAGGGCTGCCAGAGCCCTTTATCAAGCGTACTGTAGAAGGGGATCTTGGGATGCGGGTCAGTTTGAACTCTTTATTGGAAGTGTTGACCGAAGAGCAGTTGTTGGCTGACCTCCCCTTTACTGCAGATGTGAGTGAAATTCGTGATTATACCGGGAGAGTGACACGCAGTCGGTGGTCACTGGCGATCAATGAAAGAGAAAAGTGTTTTGACCGGTCTTTTGCTGCTGCCTGTATTCGGGAGGCGCTGCGGCGCCACGCAGGTAGTTTGACCGAAAGTTATACACCTGAAGGTAAACTCTGGATCCAAAGAGGTAAAGATCTGACAGAAACAGGCATTTTAATTGGTACAGGTGGAGCGCTAGTATTTGCAGATGATCCAAGAGATTTGCTTAGAGCTGGGTTGAGGCTGGATAAAACTCTATCCCTTACCCCCCGCCAGCCTCAGCTCATGCTTGACCAAAAATACACTTTGTATGCGGTGGGACTTCTAGCTGATGCTTTTCCTGAAGCAGCTGAGGTGCTTCTACAGGAAACGCTGGTTCAGTTGGGGAGGTATGAATGTTGAAACTTGAGAATCACAGGTGGGAGAAATCTTACTTTGAGAGTGAGCGCGATTCTGTGCTCATGTCCTGGCCTACCGGACAGGAAGTTGACCTTGACGACGCCTTCCGGTATCAAAGATCGCTTCCGGAAAGCAAGAGGGCATACTGTAAGCTCCGGGCGGGACAGGATGAAAAGCGCATTTACCTCCAGCCCCGGGCGGGAGTGGCCTTGCTTTCCGAGCATATCAACCTTTTATCAGAATTAGAATCAAAGGGTGAAGCAGATTTTTTACCGACAACAATCGATTCATATACCCGCCAGAACCGCTACAGTGAAGCGGCTAGGGGGATTGAGGAATCAAAATCAGCGGGGAGGTCCCTATTAAATGGGCTCCCCGCGGTTAATTATGGGGTATATGACTGCCGTAGGATTACAAGTGTTGTTAATGTTCCTGTCCAGGTAAGGCACGGCACCCCGGACAGGAACATTAACAACACT
>CALGIY010000158.1 GCA_937914965.1 uncultured Thermoanaerobacteraceae bacterium
TGATAGGGGTCTCCAAAACCTTTGGTGGGAGTTCGATTCTCTCATCCCCTGTTACTTTAAAAGCCTGAAAACATTGAATATTCGATGTTTTCCAGGCTTTTTTTGTCCGATATGCTATCGTAGTTAAAGATATAATCGCTTGTTCTGCTAAATGCTTTAAAGTACCATTAAGTGTTGTGCACCCGAAATGTTGAAGATGTAAAAAAAAGGTCCAAACGATGTGACCAGATTTATCAAACGTACTTCCAAGGGGAAAAACGGAGAGAAATCAAAGGATCACTATGAAATCAATTCAGAGATTCTCATATAACATTTTTGTACATAGAAAAGAGAAGAAAACCCAGTGTTTACAAGGCTTTCCTTCTTTTTATCTTTCAAGTTTCTAACGTGATAATTTTGCTAAGGCAGATCCTATCATCTACCTTCAGGGACACCCTCCTATCCGATGCTTTCTCGACTTTTATCAGCCAGCAGCTGAATAAACTTTTCAAATGAGGAATCATTCTGCTGCAGCACTGCATCAGCGTACTGGATTACAGTCTCTGCTGTGGGTTTTATCACATTTACAGAGTCACCTTTCGCATTTTTGATCATGACAAACAAGGCAGGTTCCGCGACCAGTCTGGCGCTGTTTGACTCACAGAGAATCAGATTATCCTCTGGCACCAATTTTAAAGCAGCTTCCAGTGCCTCTTTTAAGTTTTCTTTCAAGGAACGAATCAGAAAAACATGGCTGGCACCTGCGGCTTTCAGTAGCATTGTGTCTTTTTGGCCTTCTCTGGATTCTTCTGTGATTTCGAAACAGCCTTTCAGGCCGCTGCACATGCCACAGCCTGCACCGCCCCTGGGGCAGCGGTCAGCATTGCTCTTTACTGTGATAATTTTGAACGCTGTGATAGCTACCTGCTCTTTCAGAAGGTCGATAATTTTCAGAGCGAGTGTAGTCTTGCCATTGTTTCTGTTTGTGGCACCTATCATAATCATATTTTTTAAAATTGTCAACCAAATATATCCATTATTCTCTATTTATTTAAATACGCTATTCTATGATTTAGTTAGACTAAATGAAGCCAGAACCTTGTAACGCGATCCCCGGGGAGAAAGAATACTTTCCATAAGTTTAAACTCGCCAACCTCAAATGGGGATAATCCAGGCTCTTTATCTATTTCCCTGACTTTTTCCAGTAATTTTATTAAATGGTCCTCAGAGCGAATTCTACCTAAAGTAAGATGAAAACTTCTTTTTCTTTCTGGTGCAAAATTAAGTTCCAAAAGCGATGTATCGATTTTTTCCCGAGAATCATAGCTTGCTCCAGCTCCCCTGCAACACCAAGCCACACCACTCTCGGGCGTTTAGCATTAGGAAAAAATCCTGCACCGTTTACCTTTAACTGGAATGGAGGAATATCCTTTGCTATATGCTGCAGTCTTTCCGTAATTTTTTTAACACTCCCAGGGTCAATGTCACCTAAAAATTTAAGGGTTAAATGATAGTTTTCGTTCTCAACCCATTTTACATCAGGTGAAATTTCACTAACACTCTTTACTATGCCTTGCGCATAATCCTTTATGTAGTTAGGAACTGGTATAGCTATAAAACATCGCATTAATTCTACCTCCTGGATATCAGATTTCTCCGTAGTAAATCTAGCGCACTTTTTGCGGCAAGAACACGTATTGCTTCACGGTTTCCGACAAATCTCATCGGTTTTACTTTGGTAAAACCTGGTCCTGCTGCAGCTATATACACTAATCCTACCGGTTTTTCATCAGTTCCCCCTCCAGGTCCTGCTATTCCAGTAATAGCAATACCTACATCCGCACCAGAAACTTCTATTACACCGCGTACCATTTCTACCGCTGTTTCTCTGCTCACGGCACCAAACTTGTCCAGGGTTTCATCTTTGACGTGAAGAAGCCTTTTCTTGGCCTCGTTGCTATAGGAGATTATTGAGCCCCAGAGATATTTTGAACTTCCGGGTAGATCTGTAATCAGCTTAGATACCAGCCCACCCGTACAAGATTCGGCAATAGCCAGTATCAGGCCATCTGCTTGCAGCTTTTCTGCCAGACTACCCGCCAGGGTTTGCTCGTCAAAGCCTATCACATTATCACCCATTATATCGATAACATTCCCCGTCAGATCATCCATTTTAGTCCTGCTATCTTCTTCATTCTTGCCCTCTACAGTTATGCGTATATGGATCTCTCCTTCAACTGCCAGCAGAGCTATCGTATAATCCTCATTATCCTTTAGTAGGGGAGCAAGCATTTCTTCTACCTGAGATTCACCCGGGCCAAGAACTTTAACTGTTTTACTCAGTA
>CALGIY010000159.1 GCA_937914965.1 uncultured Thermoanaerobacteraceae bacterium
GACTAACGACTAACCTCCAAGTTAAAGCAAACCTGGCCCCGGAGATGACATCGCTATTACATGCATTACATGCCGTTCCTTGCCAACTTCTTGGTGTGGATGGACTCCTTTTCCATCGTTCTGGCCAGGATGGTCGCCACTCCACAGGCCAACATCAAAGGCAGAATAATCTCTTGATTATAGGTCATTTCTATTACCATTATTATTGCAGTTGCCGGTGCGCGGTTTGCTGCTGCAAAAAAGGCGCCCATCCCAACAAGGGCATAGGCACCACTTGCTCCGGTAAAGCCGGGGATGAGGCTGTGAAAAACACTGCCGAATGACCCGCCCAAACATGCTCCGATGAACATGCTCGGGAAAAGAACTCCTCCTGAACCCCCTGAGCCCAGTGTCAAAGATGTTGTAATAATCTTGGCCAAACATAAAAGAGCAAGAAATCCTGCAGCATCCATCTTTCCGCACAGAATCTGGTTCATTATCTGTTCTCCACGGCCAAGGGTTTCCGGGATAAAATAGCCTATCAATCCAAATGCTATTCCTCCTAATGCTGGCAAAAACCATACCGGAACTCTGGGTATATTCTTGAACATGTCTTCAATTTTGTAGAAAACGCGACTGAAAAAAACTGATACAAATGCAGCGACAATTCCTAAAGCAGCATACAGCAGCAGTTCTACAGGGGAAACCAGGCTGTAAGAAACACCCGTAAAAGTAGTGACATCACCCAGGAAGAGATGCGCGACAAATGTGCCGCTGACCGAAGAGATTACTACTAAGCCAAATGTATTGAGCGTAAACCTCCTCAAAATCACTTCCAGTGCAAAGACTGCCCCTGCCAGGGGAGCATTAAAAGTGGCCGCAATTCCCGCACCTGCACCACATGCAACAAGTTTAATCAACTGCTGCTTTGGCAGCTTCAGCAGCTGACCCACTGTAGATCCCAAAGCCGCGCCGATCTGGGCAATAGGCCCCTCTCGCCCTGCGGATCCACCTGTCCCGATGGTGAGGGCCGAAGCCAATGTTTTAATTAATGCAACCCGGGGTCTGATTTTTCCTCCCTGCTCAACAGCATTAATCACCTCAGGTATGCCGCGCCCCTTGGCCTCCTGCGCCACAAAATAGGTCAGTAATCCCACTAATAGCCCACCAGTACAACCGATCAAAGGAAGAGTAAAGGGGCCCAATAAAGATAAGTAACCTTTTAAATGAGAAAAAGAAACAAAATCTACTAAATTGATCAAATAGCCAAGAACAAGTGCTCCTAACCCGCCGAGAATGCCGACCAGCAAAGCTAGACCAGCCATCAAAATGGTTGGGTTCATTGGAATCACCCCTGAAACTTAGTAATCTGAGACGCGGGGACGGTTCTCGCGTCTCATCCACAAAAACAACCATCTGCCTAAACAGACGACAGCAGCCCGGAGAATAGGAGAACGGTTCTCCTGATCCATTCATGATCTCTTTTCAGGCAGCACGGCAATTGTTTTTTTCAACGACTAACCTGCAACAAGCAAGTTAAAGCAAGCCTAACCCCGTTATTAAATAGCTAGGGCTTCCATTATTTCATCCCGCAGGGTGCTGTATTTAGGGTCTGTAATAGTACGCATGCTTTCAGGCCTGCAGAACGGGACCTTTACCTCCAAGCGCACCTCACTCGGGCACTCAGACAGCACATAAACCCTATCACAGAGGAAAAGTGCCTCCTCCACATCATGGGTGATAAAGAGTACCGTTGGACGCAGTTCCCGGAACACCTCTAACAGCCAGACCTGCATCTTTCTCCTGGTGATAGCATCAAGTGAGGCGAAGGGTTCATCTAAGAGCATGATGTCACTGGCAAAAAGATAGGTCCTGAGCAGAGCCGCCCTTTGCCTCATCCCACCGGAAAGCTGGGATGGATAATATTTCTCAAAGCCTTCCAACCCAAACTGATTGAAATACTGGGCTGCCACATCCCGGGCCTTTCGTTTCGGCATCCCCTTCAAAACCAGAGGAATGCTGACATTATCCAAGATGCTGCAGGAGGGCAGCAGCAGGTCCTTCTGGTGCATATAGCTCACCCGGCCAGTAACCCCGGTACAGTCCTGGCCGTTGATGACTACCCTCCCGGCATCCGGCAGGATCAGCCCGGAGATGATATTGAACAAGGTACTTTTACCACAGCCGCTCGGTCCCAAAATTCCGACCAACTCCTGGTCATGGGCAGTGATTGAAATCTCCCCCAGGGTAAGCAGTCCGCCCAAAGTTTTTTTGATCTGGTCAACAAAGATCTCCGGCACTTTCCACTACTCCTTTGGTAAAAAGTCGTTGGTAAACGCCTTACCGGCATCCAGCGGTTTCTCAATCAATTTCTGCTCATACATCCAGTCAGCATACTTCTTCCATCTTTCTTCTGACATCTCACCCCAGCGAGAAGCATCACTCTGATACTCCTTGGCCAGGTACTGCTGGCTCTTGATCACAAGATCTTTATTCAGTTCCGGGACACTTTCCAAGAGGATCTCCCCTGCTTCTTCCGGGTTATCGATACAGTACTGATACCCCTTAGCAGTAGCTTTCATAAACTTTTCAACAAGCTCTGGATTCTCTTCGATTTTCTTTTCGCTGGCGATCAGTACCGGAGAATAAAAAAATCGAAGAGAATCCAGAGCTTGTTGAAAAGTTCA
>CALGIY010000160.1 GCA_937914965.1 uncultured Thermoanaerobacteraceae bacterium
CATACCGGAAAAATCTGTTTCTCCAAGTTTGTAGCGGCTACGTACAGCATTCGATATCTGTAAAGCGTTTGAGAGGAATACAGTTAATGAAAAGGTGGCCCTTGACAATGTTTCTCTTTCACTGGACAGCGGGGATTTTGTCACACTGGTCGGGAGCAATGGGGCAGGTAAGTCTACCCTGTTAAATGCTGTCGCTGGTGTCTTCCTTCCGGACCGCGGGAGAATAATGCTGGACAGCAATGATATAACTCAGCTTTCCGAACACCAACGGGCGGCCCAGATCGGGCGTGTCTTTCAGAACCCTCTGACCGGCACCGCGCCCCAGATGACTGTTGAAGAAAACCTGGTGATGGCGTGGAAGCGCGGTCAGCGCCGGAGGCTCAGGAAGGCAATTCGTCTCCAGGAGCGCTCCTTTTTCCGGGAGCAGCTGGCCAGTCTTGGATTGGGCCTAGAGGATCGCCTTACCACCAGGGTCGGACTTCTTTCTGGTGGGCAGCGGCAGGCCTTGACACTCCTGATGGCAACTCTCAGAAAACCACAGCTGCTGCTGCTGGATGAGCACATCGCATCTCTGGATCCGCGAACCGCTGACATAGTCATGGAGCTCACCTGCCGCATCGTCAAGGAACAACACCTGACTGCTATTATGGTCACCCACAACCTGGAGCAAGCCTTAGAGGCCGGGACACGAACAGTAATGATGCATGAGGGGCGGATTGTGCTGGATATCCAGGGATTGGAGCGGAAGCGCATGAATGTCCTGGATCTGATGCATCTCTTTGAAAAAAACAGCGGCGCCAACCTAAACAGTGACCGCGTTCTACTGGCGGCAAGAGCCTGAAAGGAAGAACGTTAACGGGGGGTCAGGCTTGCTTTATTGCTTTGTTGCAAGTAACATTCTGCATATAACAGCATGGCAGCCCTTGAACGGGACTGCCATGCGGGGAATTTAATAGATGTCTTTAACCCTGTCTTGCTTTTTTAGGGACGACAGACTGAGTGAAAAGTACCAACTAGGGCTTGAACACAGTCCCTCTACCCGATGTGCCTAGACCTGTTGAAGCTGCGGCCTGGCCTAACTGCTGGCCGGCAATCTACTGAGAATCCATTTCTTTCAGTGGTAACAGCAGTATGTACCCCACCTACCCCCCTGGATAATCCCGCTGAACAACCGATTGGACAACAGAACCTCCCCCGTGCGCAACTACCAGTATTACCCAGGTGACTGTCACCATTTTGACACTTTTCGGGGACGGTCCTTTTGACAAACTTTAGTGAAGGGGGCGGGGTCCCCACCAACGGGCTCTCCATCAACTACCAGTTCTTCCCAGGCGCCTGTCACCGTTTACATAATCTCATCAAGGGTTTCGAAGGAATAACCCTGAGCCTTCAAGTCCCGTATGATGCGATCGAGGGCTTCTGTATTGCTCTTGGAAACTGCATGGAGAAGGAATACCCCTCCATTATGGACATTATCCATCACCATCTTGTGGGCGTAATCGGCACCCTTTTGATTGGTGACATCCCAATCGGCATAAGCAAAACTCCAAAAAATGTTTCTGTAGCCAAGGTCACTCGACATTTTCAGCGTTCTTTCGCTGAATTCGCCCTTTGGTGGGCGCAGATACTTCATTTCCTTCCCGGTCTTCTCCTTATAAGCCTTACTTAACTCCTCAATTTCATTTTTGAGTTTCTGATCATCAAGTATTTCAGGCAGACTGGGATGACTCACCGTATGATTTCCTACAATATGCCCTTCATTGGTCATCCGTTCAACCAGTTTATACTGATTTTTAAGATAAGGCATCGTAATAAAGAACGCTGCTTTCACATTGTTTTTCTTCAGGATATCTAGAATTTTTGGAGTATACCCGTTTTCATAACCCTCATCAAAGGTCAGATAAACTACCTTCCGAGATGTATCGCCCAGGTAAATTGCATTGTACTTGCCCGCCAACTCATTTAACTTTGCACCTGTGGTCGGAGGCAGATGGTCACTTCTCCTGTTAAAATACCAGGAGTATTTTGTATTATCATAGTGCGCGTATGTTGGTTCCAGGGCTGGTTTCGGGGACGGCTTCGGCTCCACAGAAGGATCTGGAGTTGGTTCCGGAGTGCTGGCCTCAGGCTCGTTTTGCGAGTTATCCCCATTTTTCGCAGAATCATTATTATTATTTTGAATATCGACAGGCTTATTTGGTTTTTCCTTCACTAGATGATTAACGTTCTGTCTGCAGCCACTCAGAAATAAACAACTTAGAATAACCAAAAAAATCAGTACCCGGTTTTTTAACATATCATTGCCCCCCTCTCTTGTTCGATTAAATAACAAATAATTCGACATTTCCTGGTACGGATTTTTTCCGTTTATACCTAATAAACTCCTGCATTGCATTATGAAATATTAATAATCTTATTTTATTGATGTCGCGTGTTAGATGATACAGTAATAGCAAAATATATTCCCACCAAAAAAGGTATCAAAGGGGCGTTCCCTAATGATACCTATGAATTCCGCTTCCGTCGAACACCCGAAGCGCCGTTTCGCCGGGGTGCCACGAGTGATCCAGAATAAATTACGAACATCGTTCATGCGGTTAGCCACTATTTCATGCTCTAAAACTGTCTCATTCACTCACACCAACTGACCACCATATCTAAGATGCTTCCCCTGCCCACATGGGATCTTCTGGATGGTGACAGTCACCTGGGAAATGCTGGGGACTTTTGTCTTCATCATCCGGGGCTTATGTAATTAGGCAGGCCTATGAATCATGCAGTTTCCCGCCCTGTCCGCGTAGATCACAACAACCATCCCCCGTGATCTACGTGACCTAAATGCTCTCATCGAAGGAAGCCGTTCTGTTAAGTGTGACCTCGTGGTTGACAAGGATATCTCTGACCGCATTAACGGCTAACGAAAGAACCAGGCCGTCATCGGCATAACCCCCGGGTAAAAAGTCGGAAATAAGATCAATAGGGCTGACAAAATAGAGGAGCGCCGCAATAGCTATAAACTTTGCTTCCTTGGGCACAGCCGGATCTCTCATAGCATCCCATAAATAATTGATCCCATCCCAGAGCTTGCCCCCGATTTGGACGGCGGTTTCTTTTAGTTTCGGAAGCTCTTGCTCCACATGGGCTTGGAGTGCATCGGGAGACTCCTTTACTTTTTCCAGTAAACGAGAAAATGTTTGTTTATAGTCGGGAATCGCCGTTGTTTCTTGACGGGGTATAACCTCTGTTTCTTTACGAGCTATCCCCGCGGCCACGAGATCGCGAATCTCCTGGTAGTGTTTAAGGAGTTCATCCGGATGAATTACCGGTTTCAGGACCAATTCACTCTTCATGAAAAGAATCTCTTTAATACCTACGTAATCGAAGATTTTCGTACCGATTATAGGCACTCTTTTCTCGAACAGTTTATCAGCTTCAGGGTGCTTGTCCAGGTTAAGTGTAATCCGATCATAATCCCAGGTCAGAAACCCCATCTCGTTCACAGTCCGGCTCATGATCTCAACGATCCTTTTAGAACCAGCGAGTTTATTAAAGGCAAAAATAAGAAATTTCGTGTAAAACCTCTTTCGCTGCTCAGGGAATGTAATATCCGGTTTCCTTGTAAACCTAAAATTAAAAACATGCTCCCCCGGCTTGAAATCAAATGAATCCAGGGCAATGCTTATCTCCGCCTCCACATCAGGTATGAGTCTGTGGGGTTTTAATGCGGCCCAAAGACGCAGCCCTCCAGCAGTAAAATAGATCTTCACATCTTTTAACTGTGGATCAAATGACTGTTTGTAGTGCTTTTCAATGTATTCGTTAACCCAATGATCCGTGATGACAATTTTCCCCCGGAGCAGGTGATGTAAAATAAGAATCTCCCCCTTTTCAACATAAGGTTACAAATTCTCCAATGAAGTGTCAAGGCGAGTTTCAAGGGGACTAATCAAACCTTACCAATTGATTATTGTAAAACTTCCACTCTGGAGTTCTCAGTTCTTCTTCAAAACGGAGAG
Organism: uncultured Thermoanaerobacteraceae bacterium; assembly: GCA_937914965.1. GTDB lineage: Bacteria > Bacillota > DSM-12270 > Thermacetogeniales > Thermacetogeniaceae > CALGIY01. The sequence goes on from CALGIY010000160.1 coordinate 4,017, forward strand.
AATACCAGGGACTCCATCCTTTATTTTGAGGGTTTTTCAGAATATGAATATCCTGGGCCGGCATATAGCTCTGGGCGAGCATAAAAAGCTTTTCGCCTGTCTCCTTATTCTCTGCCATGTCCGCCACAATAGCACAGTGCCCGGGGTCATCTCCCTTCAAAAATACATCCCCTATCTCCATCTCTTCCAGCGGCACTTTTTTCATTTCCTGTGACAAAGACAGTGTCCCGGCGTATGCAAATACCATATCCAGGTAGTTCCTGAAAGTGGCGTAATCGTCTGAATATCCCGCACTTTTGACCCATTTAGCCTGATTCCCCGTAACAGCAATTCTGTTTCCCTGTCTCCAGGTAACATAATCAGCCTTAAAGCCGTTAGTAAAATTAAAGTGGATTTTGTCGTACTGTCCCTTCCCATACAGATATTCCGCTCTTAACCTCATAACCGCATCCGCGCACTGCTGTAAGTCCCTTTCTCCGACATCAATGTCCACCACTGCCACCAC
>CALGIY010000161.1 GCA_937914965.1 uncultured Thermoanaerobacteraceae bacterium
GTTGTGCCGTCATCCATCCTGACTGTGGCTATTTCTGCAACAGTCGGTTCCCTCCCCAGTTTAAGCGTCATATTCTCTCGTACCTGCCGAACCCGAAAGGATTTCTCTTTCAATGCCCTTGTAATCTTGACCGGGTGGTCATCCCGCAGGAAACGCCTGATCTCTCCGATAATCATAGGTACAGCATAGGTAGAAAATTTGACCCCAAAAGAAGTGTCAAAGTTGTCAATAGACTTGATCAGCCCGATTACCCCGATCTGGAAGAGGTCCTCTTCATCATAGCCTCGCCCTTCAAACCTCTTCACGATCTTGAACACCAGGCGATAATTGCAGTTGATTAACTTTTCTCTCGCCTGTTCGTCACCGCTGTGTGATTTATTTAACAACTGCTGGGTTTCCTCTTCCTCGAGCAGCGGGAAGCGAGGCAAACTCATGTCCTGCAATCCCATGTTCTGCCTCTCACTTTTCAGCGCACCACTGCGCCTGCACCTCACCTGGTAATCTCTTCCGCAGTCTCACCGTGGTACTTTGGCCCGGTTCTGTGGTTACTTCCACTTCATCCATAAAAGATCTCATGAACACAAATCCTAATCCCATCCTTTCGGGATCGTCTCCTGACCCTGGTTGAAGGGCATTTTCAAGATCCTCAATCCCCTTCCCTTGGTCCTCCACTACAATTTCCAGGGCATCACTCCAAAGACTGGCAGTTATTGTGATCACTCCGTCAGGTTTCTCCAGGTAACCGTGGATAATGGCATTAGAAACCGCCTCCGAAACCGCGACCTTAATCTCCTCAATATCGTTCACATTGTAATCCACCTCAGAAGCAAAAGCAGTCACAGCAATACGGGCCAGCCTCAAATTTACGGGAAGACTTAAAAACTCCAGTTTAATGCGGTTGTGCAGCCCCACTTCACACCACCCCCCTGGCAAGATACCTCAGAGCCTGCGATGTACTAGGATAAACTGGAATAAGACGGTTGATCCCCGAGAGATCGAGAATCTTTACAATCCTTACTTCCGCATTGGAAATAACCACTCTTCCTCCATTTTCCTTTACTATCCGGTACCTGCCCAGAATCAATCCCAATCCTGAACTATCGATAAAAGTAACCCCTTCTAGGTCGAAAACAATATCTTTTATCCCTTCTGTCCTGACTTTTTTGTCAATCTCCTTGCGACAATAACCAGCAGCGCCCAGGTCAAATTCTCCATGAACTCTGACTATTAGAGTATCCCCCAGTTTCTTTAACTCCAGGCCCAATGATTTAAACCCCCTATCTTTTGCAAGTGTTATTCGGCATCAAGGGAGAGAATTCCTGCTAAATTATGGTATAAAAAATCCCCCAGGGAGGGGGACTTTGCATTTAGGTCTGTTCAACCTGCTACTGCATCCAAGGCTTTTTTCAATTGGCGCCAGATATTTCCTTGGGGAACATCACTCTCTGCCACCAGAGGAACCTTTTCACAGATCTTGCCGTCAACAATAACCATTAGTTCACCAGCAGGACTGCCCTGAGTGATAGGAGCATTGAGAAACGCAGGGAACTTTACTTCTTTTGTAACTTTTTTGTCCTCACCTTTAGGGGTCAGTATACCAGCACCACGGGGAGCAACAACCCCTATATAATCTGTACTACCTTTCCCTACACGCACCTTGCCGACAACCTCACCAGGTTTAACCAACTGCTGGAATGCATAGTTAGCAAAACCCCAGTTGAACAATTTCACAGACTCCTTAAAATGGCCGCCAGTTTCGGGAATACCAAAAACACAGCAGATCAGGCGCAGGTCACCTCGCTTGACTGTAGATGCCAGGCAGTAATTGGCTTCTGTCGTCCAACCAGTTTTAAAACCATCGGCCCCATCATACCACCAAAGAAGCTTATTGGTATTGTCGAGCTTAGTTTTACCTCCGCGCAGTTTATAATAGTGTTTGATGCTGGTCAGTTCCATGAATTCGGGATACAAAGCAGCATCCCGGCAAAGTACCGCCATATCGTAGGCGCAGGTATAGTGTCCCTTGGCAGGAAGACCATGTGCATTAACAAAATGGGTGTTTTTCAGTCCCATTTCCTTGACTTTTTGGTTCATTAAACCTACAAAAGCCTTCTCGCTCCCAGCGATATGCTCAGCCACAGCCACACAAGCATCATTAGCTGAACCCACTGCAATAGCAATCATCATTTCCTTAAAGGACATCTCTTCCCCGGGTTCCAACCAGATTTCCGAGCCACCCATTTCCCAAGCAGCTTCACTGGTTACCACGCGGTCATCCCACTTCACTTTACCACTTTTAACAGCATCCATGGCCACCAGAAGTGTTGCCACTTTCGTCACACTAGCTGGAGGCATCCTTTGATAGGCTTTCTTCTGAAAAAGGATCTTTCCTGTATGTGCTTCCAGAAGAAGAGCGGAGGGAGCTTCGGTTTCTGGGGTTACACTGCCCCAGGCAAATTGGGTAGGAACCAACTGCAGAAAAAAGATCGCCAGAACACTTGATACAATTAAACGGCAACGCATGGCAGTACTACCTCCCTGATAAATTGTCTCCCTTAGTATCTGCAGGTTTTATCAGGTTAATCCTGGGACACCTTCCCAGATAAGAAGTAGCATGATTTACGCAATTACATCATAGATCAGAGGAGGTAGTGATGGGCGCTCAGAGCCAATGGTAAAAGCCCGCACCAACCGCTCTTTCGCCTCGTTTAGGTTACCTGTGTTATTGACATGCAGTACAGCAAGTGGTTCCCCGGCTGTAGCAAAATCTCCCACCTTTTTTTTGAGGGTTATACCAACAGCCGGATCTATCTTGTCCTCTTTGCGGAGGCGCCCAGCACCGAGCAGCAGTGAGACCCAGCCCACTTCCCGAGCGTTGATTTCTTGGATGAGTCCCTGTTCCGGTGCCCGGACCTCAACCTGCACAGCAGCTTGGGGAAGAGATGAAGGATCATCAATAAAATCAGGTACTCCCCCCTGTGCTGTAATGATTTCCCGCAGTTTGGCAACCCCGGCCCCTTGTTCCAGCACATCCTGCAGTCTCTCCTGCCCAGCTTGAGCAGAAGGAGTTATTCCTGCTGCTGACAGCATCTCCCCTCCCAGCACCAGGCAGAGTTCTGTAAGATCCCGGGGCCCGTCCCCTTTCAGGGTCGCTACAGCCTCCTGTACCTCCAAGGCATTTCCCACTGTCTCTCCCAGGGGCTGCACCATGCTGCTGAGAACAATCACCGTTTTGCGGCTGAACTCCCTTCCCAGAGCTGCCATCAACTCACCCAGTTCCCGGGCCTGGTCCACAGAAGGGAGAAAACCACCAGAACCAACCTTGACATCCAGCACAATCCGGTCCGCGCCCCCGGCAATTTTCTTGGACATAATGCTGCTGGCAATAAGAGGTAAGCAGTCCACTGTGCCGGTGACATCCCTTAGGGCATAAATCTTCTTATCCGCAGGTACTAAAGCAGCGGTCTGCCCCGCCAGAACAGCCCCGGTGCGCAAAACCACACTGGTAATTTCCTTAAAGGGCAAATCCACTCTGAAACCGGGAATGGCTTCTAATTTATCAAGGGTGCCCCCGGTATGGCCCAGAGCACGCCCGGACATCTTGATCACAGTTGCCCCGGCAGCTGCCACCAGCGGTACCAGCACAAGAGTTGTCTTATCACCCACACCTCCAGTGCTGTGTTTATCCACCTTGATGCCAGGGATATCTGTAAGATCAAGAAAATCGCCAGAGTTAATCATTGCCCTGGTTAGAGCTTTTGTTTCTTCGATATCAAGGCCCCTTAAAAAGACAGCCATCAAAAAAGATGACATCTGGTAGTCAGGGATGGTACCCGATGTATATCCATTAATTAAAAAATCTATCTCATCAGAACTTAATCTTTGTCCATCTCGCTTTTTGATAATCAGATCAAGAATGCGAGATGGACAAAGATTAAGTTCTGATGAGATAGATTTTTTAATTAAT
>CALGIY010000162.1 GCA_937914965.1 uncultured Thermoanaerobacteraceae bacterium
AAAGACGGGGTTTTTGTTGTTTCAGTCCCCTACTCATCGGGTCAAGCAATGCAACTGACTTTGACACCTACGGAATGCAAAACAAACTAAGGTTTCAGTCCCCTACTCATCGGGTCAAGCAATGCAACTAGTCAGAACGAGCCGTCCGAAGGGGCGGCTTTTTATTTGTTTCAGTCCCCTACTCATCGGGTCAAGCAATGCAACAATACCATTGCTGCTGTGATTAAAGACGGGGTTTTTGTTGTTTCAGTCCCCTACTCATCGGGTCAAGCAATGCAACCCAGGATTAGCACATCTCATATAGTCCGACTGGAAAACGTTTCAGTCCCCTACTCATCGGGTCAAGCAATGCAACTCGGGGAATGATAGATGTTAACCCTGCCGATGTTATAGTTTCAGTCCCCTACTCATCGGGTCAAGCAATGCAACCGCAGATTTCACAAAACCGCAAAGCCTTGGCACATATGGATTTAAGCCGCCCTGATAACCGGTCAATCCAGCCGGTTTTCCCGAAGATAGTCATTTTGCACAAAACCCCCCTCTATCTTCGGGAAACAGCAAGCGAAACAATAGTCGCAAAAATTATTCATCAATAAATCCGATAACATCGACAAATTCTGTTCTTCAGCTCTAGTACTCAAAAAGGATCATGATCAAAAATAACAACCTCTCTAGTAACCGGAGATGAATAGCTGAGTTTCTTCACCTTGCCATGCAGGGCATGTGCCAAACGTAGGTAAAGCCAGATTGGGCCAGGACCGGTAAGCACCACAACACTACCCAGTCCCGCTTTAGCAAGCACCTCTGCTTCGTAATTTGCTAGATCAGAGAGCTTGGCCACACCCGTCTCAGCATAGAGTGTAGATACATCAATGGTTACAATATCATCCATATAGCACACCTCTTTTAACTACAGTTACTACTGAATTAAAACTATTCCCTGCAAACGGACACCTTCATGTAGCTTACCAAGACAACCTTGTATTGCCATCTGGTCAAGCACTGCAACGTCATGCCTGACTTACCACGGTATGCATGTCCGGAAGTTTCAGTCCCCTTCTCATCGGGTCAAGCACTGCAACAGCAAATAACACAAAACCGCAAAGCCTTGGTACCAAAGGGATCCAGCCACCCCAATAACCAGTCAAAACAGCCAATTTTCCCGAAGATGGCCATTCTACACAACCCCCCCCCTAGATCTTCGGAAAACAACAGATAAAGTAATGTTCGTTGAATCGATCCAACACCACTTCCGAATCACTTCTTTTCCCCCAAGGCTCCTGTTACTGCTCGAACAAGCTTTTCTTTGTCGGCATCCACCACATATCCTTTATCTTTGCTTTCCGTCAGTTCTATAACATTGATATTCCAGGCCCGGGCAAGCTCTTTGTTGTTAGGCGGGTATTTCCTATCAATTATTAGGAATTTATTTGTATAAGTGCCTAAATACTCTCGGGCACAAGCTGCATTAAGCTGATCGATCCCTTCTTTCTCTGTTGCAGACTTACCGGTTTTTAATTCAGCAATTCCTACTCGGTTACCACACCGGAAAATCAGGTCTATTTCCAAAGAACCCCCTTTTCTAATTGAATGAGTTATCTCCGTAACATGCGGCTTTAACGTCTCGTATGCGGATCGTTCAAAGTTATTCCAATTATTCCATTGATGGTACTCTCCCAAATGAGTTTTTAAATAGTCATCGATAGTAATTAAATCGTCTCTCATTTCCCGCACATCATTTGCTTGTAAATTATTATCATCATTCCAGGAATAGAAAAACAACAGGTTGCGCTTACCCTCGCTTTGCAAATAACAGAAATGAATATTCTTCTCGCGGCTGACCTCGAAACCCGCAATGGCCATTGGTTTTGTACCACCAGTCAAATTCAATAAACAACTAGAGTTAGAACTGTCCACTTCATCACCAATTGTAGCAACAATATCTTCAATATGATAAGGGTCATCAACCTTCACTTGTTCACATATTATCCCTTCATTAATCAATACTGAACGAAGGTATTTTGATCTTTCCTCTGTGAACGTTGTATAAAACAGCACTACTTCTTTAGGCTTCAGTTCCCTGATGGGCAGTAGGTTTGGTACCGGTTGCTCACCAATCAAACACAGCATTTTCTTAGCCATTTTCTCCGCCTCCCAGTTGTAAAATAACAGCAACCAATTCGAAACATTTAAACTACTGGTATAATAGGAATCGGAATTAAATGAAAAACGTCCTGGTGCTCACTATACCTCCGTAGAAAAAGATGTTCCGCCTTTGTTCTCAGGTCCCAACCCTTCTTTTCCATATTCTCGAGGCTAGTTTCCCTTTCAATTTTTTCTTCAAGCTCTGGATCAGATATAACAGTATGATAAACCTCTGTTAACCCGTTATGTTGAGCGGCATAATAGGCATAAGCCGCCATTCCTTTTCTACCACCACTAATAGATAGGTAGATTGGTGTATGAGGTAATTGTTCTTTCTCTTCTTTTATAGCTTGTCCGAGTTTTTGAGCAAATTTTTCACAAGCATCTTGAGAGTCGAGGTCTTCAATGGGAACGGGATATTCCCTGAAAGCGATGTTTTTTTCTTTCTCAAAAAATTCTTTGATTATCCTCTTTTTTTGAAATAACTTCTTTAATATACGTACACCATTACAGATGTTACCGTTATTTTCAGGGTAAATAATAACAATTCGGTTAATTTTTTTACGCTGACTTCTAAGCAGAACAAAAAGCTGTGTCACCACCATCGGTGATAGTCCCATAGTAACCATAAGGGTGCCATCTTTTACTATTAAACTAGTTATCGGTACTTTAGGTGGATAATTACTTTTCATGACGGATCCTTTTTTTGTTTTTATCATTTTTTCATATTCATCATGAGTAAAGATCCTGTGAACAGAGATAATGTTCGAATTCCTGTCCCAGGTGAAAAAAATTCGCAAATAATCTTTTGTCTTTTGTTCGGGAAAAACAATACAGTCAGTCTTAAATCCACATTTATAAGCTTGTCTGCCGTATTTGCTTACATAATCCACCCGCGATAAAGTACGCATATGGCTTATGAACTCATCCTGATCGTCAGCCCCAAGGTCTTCAAAATCTTTTACGGCTTTAGCTGAAAGCTGTACATCTAAGATTTCCGAATCACTTATATATCCGAAAACATCAGAGAAAAAAATAGCTGCCTCACCTTCAATAGGAATATCAGCCTGCTCTCCCTTTTCAATCTTACCTAAATAAGCCGTCCAATCGTCACTATCAGCCAGCGTTGTAAAAGGGATATTAATTAGAGCAATATCACCAAGTATTGGTTTCATGTTTTCCATGCGTTCATCTTCAGTTTTATAAATCAGCTCCTCGATTGTTAGAAAATGCCGCCCGTCAGGTTTACTTTCACACTTGTCGATTACATGGTAAACACCTCTGATGCAGGAGTAAAACTGTGTAACTACTGTAGTCAGGGCAGACATATTTTTCCTTCCCCCAGCTATAGATACATAAACATCATTGTTTCTGTTATTTTTGATGGTTAGGCTGACTATTTCTAAATATTCTATTGAGTGTTTTTTACTATCTACATCTTCAAAAGGAAGGCCAATAGACTCAACATCACATTTACCCTGAAGATAGCACTCGATACACTCTATTCCTAGATCAATATACCTGCCTGAATCATAGTATGGGTAAATTAATACAGCTTTATCTATCTTCACACGAGGGCCATCAGGATGCTTATGTAAAGCTTCATACATCGATGTAATCACTGCAGGTGATTCCCCTACAGGCGCAATAAGTACATTAGGCACGCATTATTCCTCCTCTACGTTTCACTGATCGGTGCCATACTGTTTTTATCAAACCACTCCCTATCTGGGTAAGAGCATCTCTGGTAATCTGGCGGCCACCTCCAGATGCGCCGCAAAGCTTCCATTGTTATTGAATTCTTGTTCCGGTAGACTGCTGCCATTTCGTTAATATAATCAGTCAATTTATTTGCATCAAAAACCTGAGATTCAGCACCTACTTTATAGCGGGAACGAAAGTCTGTCATTTTCATACTTACCGGCTCAATCTTCACTGAACCTAACCCCGCTGGCTTGGCATATCCAATTTTATGACGCATATTTTCCTCCAGAAAAAGTGCGTAGAGAAGTAATGACAATTCTTCATTATCTAATCCCTTAAATGAAACTTTAAATAGAAAAGTGCTTCCTCCGTTCAGAGGAGTTAAATATTGATTTAGTTTTTTTCCCTCTCTTGTAGTTTTCCATCCACTTAAAGTTGATATCTCTTGTTGGTGAAAGTAATACTTGCGACCTGCCAATTTATCATGGTCAAGATACCATATTTCGTGACGGGGTTTTGGGTTACTCAAAATAATAGTATAAATAGGTTCATGAGGAACAGCATTAGTACAAATCGCATCATCGACTCCTACTCTCCCCTGGTAATGAACCTTATCTCCATTCACTATCCCAAAAAGGAGACACGCAGGACAAAGTTTGTCTGGGTTGTCACATTTAGAGAAATTCCTCGGAAGTTTTCTGTTATAATCTTTCTCCCCATCATCTTCACCTTTGTATGTTCCGTCAAATAAAACCCAACAACCAGGCCCCACTGTCTCCACAACACTTCGCAGCATCCCCTTAAGAGACGAACCCTGTATAAAATACTCACCTTGACTATTTTGAAGAAACTTTTTAGGTTTATTAGAATCTGGATCATTCGATATAAAAATCGGTGTCTCTGCTGTAATTTTACATTCAATAGTCCCATGCAGTCCGTTCAAATTATGATGTTCGACCAGTGGCCGGAGTACAGGCGGATGCTCCCAATCCACTGGTACAAAGTCATAGGGATTCATGCCGGTTCGTTCACCTCCCTCCCTAAATCAAACCAACGAGAATGCACCAGAAGACCTGTTTTCTGTGAAATGAATTCCCTGACATAAAGCCACACCCTGTCCGTATCATCTGACACAGGATAGGTAAGCAAACGCGGGATCTGCATCTCCAGGAAAACAGAACTCTCTGACGCAATGCCATACTCCTCCGGATTATCAAGCTTTTTCCCCCAGAGGAGATATTTCGGTTCCTGTATATCACAATCCGTTAGGTTTATGTCCGCTGGTTCAAGAGAAGAGTTGCACTCCTCACCTGTAAAAACAACTTGATACCCCCCATTTGCCTGAAACCAGCGAACTTCGCCATTCCGGCAAAAGACACACCCCTTGGCCCATTCTCCTATATCAGGTTGCTGCTGAAAGACATCAAAAACTATCTTTTCCTGTCCTTCTCTTTG
>CALGIY010000163.1 GCA_937914965.1 uncultured Thermoanaerobacteraceae bacterium
TAAGATCATCCAAACAGCCTACCGCTTCCTGGGTGTCCCTTATGTGTGGGCAGGCACGTCACCATCTGGATTTGACTGCTCCGGTTTCGTCAAGTATGTGTATTCCTTAAATGGGATCACTCTCCCGCGTGTAGCCTGTGACCAGGCAAATGCCGGGACCAAAATACAGAGTATGTCACAACTACAGCGGGGAGATCTTGTATGTTTTTCCGGCAGTAGAAACGGTTATGTCGATCATATTGGCATCTATGTCGGAAACAATCAGGTCATCCACGCCAGCAGCAGTGCTCGTCGTATTGTTGTATCTTCTCTGAGCGGCAGCTGGTACCAGCAGACATTCGTCCGTGGTGTACGCATACTCTAGCCGAAGGTTGACTTAAGGTAGAAACGCGGTAGAAAAATATTAATAAGCAAAACGGCCAGGACAACATATATTGGAGTCCTGGCCGTTACTTATTTCTTTGGAGCTGACAGCTGGTATTCGACAAAAACCGGATACCGGTAGCCCTCCCCCCCGGGGCCTGTCCTCTAGGCCAAAGCCAAAGCGGCAAATGTTTTTGTATCTTCTAGCATGTTGTTGATAATGGTATATTCATTAGGCTGGTGTGCCAATTCATCAAGGGTTGACCAGGCCACTGCAGGAATCCCCAACTCTCTTAAAATAGCCGCGCAGGTCCCCCCACCGATTCCCCCTATTTTAGGTGATATCCCTCGCTGTATTAAGGCATTACTCAGCTTTTTAACCACCGCAGCCTCAGGTGAGGTAGGAAGAGGGGCACTAACCCTCTGTAGGAAATCATAGCTAATCGCCACTTTGTATTGATACTCATATTTTGTCGCCAATTGTTCGATATCACTCACTACAGCATCAAGGTCCCAAGACGGCAGTATCCGAAAATCGACAGTGAAAACATCCTTACCTGGTACCACATTGGGACTGCTGACATTGGCAAACTTTTGAGTCAATTCAAAAGTTGAGTAGGGCGGATCGAAAAGAAGGTCACGATCCCTGTATTTCAGGCGCAGTGTTTCAATAAGCTCCACTGCAAACAGAGAGCCCACCCATCCTGCATTAATACCGTTGTGTGGCTGTGAACTATGCGTCTCCTTACCAATTACAGTAAACCGGCACCACAAAATAGACTTTTCGGCTACCTCGATAAAGCTTCCGTCAGGAACCCCCGCATCAGGTATTAGTGCCTCATCCCCAGGTTTAAATAAACCCTGGTCTGCCAGATACTTAAGCCCATAGGTGCTTCCCGCCTCCTCATCACTGACAAAAAGCATGCCCAAATCCTTCTTTGGCTGCAGCCCCAGCCGTTTTAAAGTTATCAGGCTGTAAACCATACAGGCAATGGCCTGTCCATTGTCCTCAACCCCGCGGCCATAGATGCGGCCATCTCTAACAACTGGAGAAAAGGGATCTGTCTCCCAGGTATTGAGATCCCCTGCAGCAACAGTATCCATATGCCCCGCGAACCAGAGTGTCCCCTGCTCACCACTGCCAGGTAAACAGCTCACCAGGTTGGGGCGCTTGCCTTCTGGCACAGAATCATCATCCACTTCCATAATCTCAACCGGCAGATGATGCTCTTCTAGAAAATTAGCCAGCCATACGGCCCTCTGGTACTCTCCCTTCCCACCGAAAGATGGATTAACAGCGGGAATAGAACATAAATCAACGAGGAATTTTACCATCTCATCCCTTAGGGATTCCACAACCCCAGCAACATCTTCAATAGTACTCACAATATTCACTCCGTTTTCTAGGATAAGTTTTTGGTACACCCTGGTATAGAATATACTCTAAACTCCTGACCCCATCAATGATCATTTGTCAAGTCACCATCCCTACTTATTGGTATCAAATCGCCAAGATATGTAGGCTCAGGCTCAAAAATTACCATAAAGAAATCTTTTACTCTTGCCAAACTCTCTCTCAAATTTCTAATTTCTTGACCAACATATTGCCTTGGATCAGAGGCAACACCATACGCTTTAAGTCCCAGCTTTTCAGCAATATACAATGCCCGATACAAATGATATCTCTGTGTTACAATGATAATCTTGTCGGCTTCAAAAACATCTCTTGCACGATAAAGGCTTTCATATGTAGAAAACCCTGCATGATCCATAAAAATATGCTCGGAAATAATACCTCTATCCACTGCAAATTGCTTCATAACATTGACCTCATCATATTCTTTCCTACTATGATCACCACTCATCAGTAATCTGTCAGAAGCCCCATTCTCATATAATTCGATACCTTGTAAAAGCCTATCCTCAAGCATAGGACTCGGTCCATCACCCCACACACCAGCACCGAGAATAAGAATGCAGTCAGCATCTAACGAAGCTGCCTCATCTACGGTGATAATTTTATCTCTAACTGATGATTTGACATAGGTATTAATAATTAATATAGATACCAACCCTAATGCACTGACTAACATTAAAATAATTAATCCAAGCGATAGTTTTTTTCTGCTTTTTACTGGTTTTGTCATTTGAAGTTCGCTCCTGTGTCAGAACCCACCCTGACCCGATAGTGTAAAGTATTTGTAGGAGAAAATGTTGGAGAAAAAGACAAGAGATCATCACTTTTGGTAGAATTAGAGTCACCACAACAAAACTACCTAGGAGAGGATCTCTTGTGAATAACATTGTACAACAAATATGTGAAGAATTCATTAGCGAAGTATCCGGATTTTTTGCTTCAGGTTCAATTAGAAAAATTGAAGAAATGGAAACGACGTTAAAAAAGAAAGCAGATTCTTTCATTTTATCAATGATGACAGCCTATCTGGACAGCTTGGATCAGGCAATAGTAGAAGACAAGGCTGGCCGCAGTAAAAAAGGGATAGTAATAGAGCGGAGAGATGAGAAACGTGAATTATGTACAGCTTTTGGTCAGCTAAGATTTATGAGGACTTACTTCCATGATAAGCGTAACCAAAATTATGTTTATCTTCTAGATCAAGCAGTAGGCTTAGAAAGCTATAATCGTGTATCCGGGACAGTTACAGTAGAGCTAGTGGAACATGCCCAGGAAGCTTCATATGGTGAAAGCAGTAGGCATGTGACAGGTGAGGCCATAAGTAGACAGACAGTGATGCAAAAGCTTCGCTTGCTAAAGGATTTAAAGATAGAGCCGCCATCGGACAAACGCAACGTAAAAATACTGCATGTGGATGCCGATGAAGACCATGTGCCTTTGCAGAATGGCCGTAATGCCATAGTTCCCCTGATCTGTGTATATGAAGGTGTAAAGTATAACGGTAAGCGTGGTCAGTGCATAAACCCACATTACATAAGCAGTTACGGCAAAACAACTGAAGAATTATGGCTAGAAACAGTGGACTGGATATATAACTCTTATGACGTAGATAACATTGAAAGAATATATCTGCACGGTGATGGCGCCTTGTGGATAAAAGAAGGCTTAAATTGGCTACCCAAAGCAAAGATGGTGTTAGATAAATATCATTTGCGTAAATCAATACTTTCGGCCACAGGCAGGCACCCACCCAGAAGCTCGTGAAGCCATCTATTCAGCAGTATTAAACGATGACAAAAAGGCATTTAATCAAATGGGTAAGCCGCTTATTAAAAATGCTGTTAGTAAAACCGAAACCGAAAGAATAAAAGACTGTTTAAGGTACTTACGCAACAACTGGGAAGCAATCACAATATACAACCAGGAAGCGTGCGGCGGAAGTTGTACTGAGGGTCATGTCAGTCATGTTTTATCCAGTCGTTTAAGTAGCCGCCCAATGGGCTGGAGCAGGAAGGGTTTAAAGCAAATGGCCGAACTACGTGCCTATTGCAGCAGCGGTGGGCATGTAAGGCTTGAACACCTGCAACATGGCGAATTTAAACACAGTGTCAGTAAAAGGCTCGCTAAGAAGGCTGCCAATGCCTTTAAGAAAACAGCTATGGAGAAGCGTGGAAATGTGACAATACTTAGTAAAGGCAAAGTAATACCAATGTTTCATTGCTTGAATGGATTGCGAAATGGAAATGGTGTTCTGTAAAATCCAAAAGTTGGGATGATCTCGAAATAAATTATCCTACAAAAAGTTGACACCGTCCATCTTTTCCTGGTATTGACATCTGGCTGGCTAATGTTTATAATGTCTGCAAGGTAGGGTCCACTTACTTGTGCGGTGGATGAATTAAGTTGAGCGAAGAGCATAGCTGAGCAAAAACTGCATATATTTGAGATGAGATGAGTGGAGACGAGCAGAGATGAGCTGAGATGAGGCTGGGAGAACTGTCTTTTGGGATGTGAACCGGCGCTCATTTGAGTGCTGGTTTTTTGTATTTCAGGGGTTAAGGCGTGAGTTTACATTAAGGCAATAAAGCGAGCCTGACCCCGATTTTGCCAGGGGGATGGGTTTCCTTTGGGGGGAAGGATTGGTGGATATGATGAAGTCTTATCGGCTGGTAAGCCGCGAGGTGAAAAATGAAAAGACCTTGGTTAGGGTGAAGGATGCGGTCTTTGGGGGGCGCAAAGTTGTGGTTATCGCGGGTCCCTGTGCAGTAGAGAGCAGGGAGCAACTGCTTGCGGCAGCCAGCAGAGTATCCCAGGCTGGGGCTGTGATGCTGCGGGGAGGCACTTTTAAAACCAGAACTTCACCATACAGCTTCCAAGGGTTGGGGGAAGAAGGGTTGAAAATTTTGGCGGAGGCCTCCTTAGAAACAGGTCTAGCAACGATTACAGAGGTTGTGGATCAAGCCAGTTTGGAACTGGCCTTGGAATATGTGGATATGCTGCAGATAGGTGCCAGAAATATGCATAATTCCAGCCTTCTGTGCATGGTAGGGCGTTCCGGGAAGCCGGTGCTTTTGAAGAGGGGACTTTCTGCTACAGTGGAGGAGTGGCTGCTGGCTGCAGAATATATTGTTGCTGCGGGTAATGACAATGTGGTTCTCTGTGAGCGGGGTATCCGTACCTTTGAACATGTCACCCGCAATACCCTGGACCTAAGCATTGTTCCACTTGTGCAGGAGTTAAGCCACCTGCCGGTGATCGTTGACCCCAGCCACGCTACCGGGGACCGCCATTTAGTGGTGCCTATGTCACGGGCGGCGGTGGCAGCCGGGGCTGACGGCCTAATTTTGGAAGTGCATCCACAGCCAGAAAGGGCGCTCTGCGATGGGTTCCAGTCTCTTTCTACAGATGAATTTGACTGTCTGATGCCTGGACTGCGGGCGATAGCGGCAACAGTAGGCCGGGTAGCCTGAGTAACCCGACTTTTTTTATTGGTTGATGAGAGAATGGCTTAAATGATAATTGAATATTTCATTAGAGATGAGATGAGTTAGACGAGTTTGAGTTGAGCTGAGATGAGGCTGGATGTTAATTGGGAGTGACCAGTGCTTATTTGAGTGCTGGTTTTTTGTATTTTGGGGGTTCTGCGAGCCTGACCCCGATTGGAGGTGAGAATAATGGTGTTTCCGAGTAGAGAGGAATACCAGAAGGTAGCAGCAAGGTACGGGATTGTGCCGGTTTGGGAGGAGGTGTCTGTTGATCTGGAGACTCCCATCTCCATCTTTAAAAAGGCAGCTGAGGGGGAGTTTGCCTATCTGCTGGAGAGTGTGGAGGGTGGTGAGCAGGTGGCTCGCTATTCTTTGATCGGTTTTGACCCTTTTATTATCTATAAGGCAAAGGGGGATCATCTGGATGTCACTGCTCATGGCTGCCGGTCACATTTAACTGGTGATCCTTTAGAACATCTAAAAGAGCTGATGGCCTCTCTGCGGGCAGCACCTCTGCCTGGTAAGCAGCGCTTCTGGGGTGGGGCAGTGGGATACTTCGGTTATGACCTGTTTCGCCATTTTGAAACCATTCCGGAGGTTGCCCGGGATGACCTGGACCTTCCTGACTGTTTTTTTGTCCTTACTAAGGTTGTTCTGATCTATGACCATGTTACACACCGCCTGCAGATTGTTGCTTTGGTGCCTGTAGAAAGCAATCCTAAAGGGGCCTATGATCAGTCTCTTGCAGCTATTCAGGGGGTCATTGAGCAGTTGCGCAGCAGTCTGCCTTCTGAGGATGCTGTATCCTCACAGCCTTTCACCACTCTTGTTCCTAATATGACCAGAGAAGAGTATCTCGAGAAGGTGCGGCGTGCCAAAGAATACATCAGTGCTGGGGATGTCCAACAGGTAGTTCTTTCCCAGCGTTTTCGGTGTCCGACCACAAGTGACCCGTTCTCCATTTACCGGATGCTGCGTTCTTTAAATCCCTCACCTTATATGTACTACCTGAAATTTGGGGGCACCTACCTGATCGGGTCTTCCCCAGAAATGCTGGTTCGAGTGGAAAATGGCAGTGTGGAGACCCACCCTATCGCGGGTACCCGCCGGCGCGGTGCTAATTCATCCGCTGATGAACTCCTGGCTCGGGAACTGCATGGGGACCCTAAGGAGCGGGCCGAGCATGAGATGCTGGTGGAGCTGGGGAAGGCTGACTTTGAAAAGGTCTGTGCATCCGGGTCGGTGCGGGTTACCAAATTCCTGGATGTCGAGTATTACTCCCATGTGATGCACTTGGTTTCCCATGTGCGGGGCATGCTCGCTCCAGGCGAGGACATCTTTGATGCTTTTCGTGCGTGTTTTCCCGCTGGAACGGTTTCTGGCGCCCCGAGGAAGAGAGCACTGCAGATCATCGAGGAACTGGAACCCACAAGGCGGGGGCCTTACGCTGGGGCAGTTGGTTATTTCAGCTTTCACGGCAACCTGGACTCTTGTATTACTATCAGAACCATTTTGTTCAAGGATGGGGTTGCCTATGTACAGGCGGGGGCAGGCATTGTGGCGGGCTCAGAACCGGAGAGGGAGTATGAGGAATGTGTGAACAAGGCACAAGCGCTGCTGCGGTCCCTGGAACTGGCAGATAGTAAGGAGGGGGCTTTCTATGATGGTGAGTAATTTACTTCAGAGTGAAAAGAGGGGGAGAGAGATGAAACTTCAAGGGTTGATCGATAAGGTGGTAAACATGTACCACTTAGCTGAGGGGGAAGCTCAGAGTGCTATGACACTGATTATGAGCGGGGAGGCGACCCCTGCTCAGATTGCTGCCTTGATTACTGCCCTGCGATTGAAGGGGGAGACGGTGGAGGAGATCACTGGTTTTGCCCGGGCGATGCGGGACTGGGGGAAAAAAATCAGGGCAAACAGGAGATTAGTGGACATCGTAGGCACCGGTGGAGACCGGAGATTTACATTTAACATTTCAACTACTACAGCTTTTGTGGCAGCCGGGGCTGGCCTTCCTGTGGCTAAACACGGGAACCGCTCAGTTTCTAGTAAATGCGGTAGCGCTGATGTTTTAGAGGCATTAGGGGTGAATGTGGCTCTGGCACCAGTGCAGGTGGAGCGCTGCCTGGAGGAAACCGGTATCTGCTTTCTTTTTGCGCCGGTCTTTCATGAGTCCATGAAAAATGCTGCTGGTCCCCGGCGAGAGATCGGGATCCGCACCGTTTTCAACCTCCTGGGGCCACTGACCAATCCGGCAGGGGCACAGGTCCAACTGGTGGGTGTCTATGAACCCAACCTGACCGGAGTAATGGCCAGGGTCCTGCGTAGTTTGGGAGTGGAAAGGGCGATGGTGGTACACGGGGAAGACGGCTTAGATGAGATTACTCATACCGGGAAGACCAGGGTCAGTGAACTGGTAAAGGGTGAGATCAGGACTTATTACCTGACACCTGAGAACCTCGGTCTGAAGCGGGGGATGCTCGAGGATATCTGCGGCGGTACTGCGGGGGAAAACGCACAGATTACGAAGGATGTCTTGAGTGGCCGCCGGGGACCCTGCCGGGATGTGGTTTTGATGAATGCGGCCGCAGCTCTGTTGGTTGGGGAAAAGGTGGAAACGCTCTGTGACGGGGTGGAGCTCGCAGCACAGGTTATTGACTCCGGGGCGGCTCTGCGAAAGCTGGAAGAACTGGTGGCCTTTACGAAGAGGTGTGTCTTGAGATGACAGGGGGGTACCCAGTGATTCTGGATCAGATTATAGAAGCCAAACGGGAAGATGTTGCTGTGTACAGGAGCTGTCTACCCCTTCGGGAATTGAAGGGGCGGGCAGCCAGCATTCCACCTGTCCGGGATTTTGTAGGGGCGGTGCGGCGGGATGGCGTGGGGGCGCGGAAGCAGAAGCGGGAGGAGGGGGGATTATTAGTAAAATTAGGGGTCAAGTTGATCGCCGAAATTAAAAAAGCCTCCCCCAGCCGCGGCTTGATTTGCCATGGTTTTAACCCACGCCAGAAGCGCCGCGATGACC
>CALGIY010000164.1 GCA_937914965.1 uncultured Thermoanaerobacteraceae bacterium
GTTTGGCGTACCCCCAGAGAAATAGGCTGCACCCCTGATCCAGCCATCAATAAAGGAACATATTCTCGGGAGTGATCGGTGCTCGGTGTAGTGGGATCACAACCATGATCCGCGGTAAACACTAAAATATCGCCTTGTCGCAGTTCACCAATCAGATCCGGCAGCCAGGAATCGAATTCTTCCAGGCCCCTTGCAAACCCCTGGACATCGTTCCGGTGCCCATAAAGAGAGTCAAAGTCAACCAGGGTAGCAAAGACCAGGCCGCTATCTAGTTCCTTGAAAGCTTCCAGTGCTCTAGAAAAGATTTCGCGATTTCCGGCAGCTGAGATAGCTTTTGTAACACCACTACCTGCGAAAATATCGTTTACCTTGCCCACGGCTACCACCTGGTACCCGCTGCTGCTCAGAGCATTGAAGAGAGTAGGACGTGGGGGGTTGAGAGAATAATCATGGCGGCGGGGTGTACGCAAAAAATTACCTGGCTCCCCTAAAAAGGGACGAGCGATGACCCTTCCCACAGCATGGGGGCCAGTGAGTATTTCCCTTGCTATGGAACAGATCCTGTAAAGTTCGGAAACAGAGATGATATCCTCATGGGCAGCTACTTGAAATACACTGTCTGCAGAAGTATAGACAATGGGGTACCCTGTTTCTAGGTGCAAAGAACCAAGTTCTTTAATGATTTCTGTACCAGAAGCGACTTTGTTTCCCAGCACCTTCCTCCCGATCCTCTCCTCAAAGGGAGTAATCACCTCTGGGGGAAATCCGGCCGGGTAAGTGGGAAATGATTTGTCCAGAATCACCCCGGTCATCTCCCAGTGGCCGCTGGTAGTATCCTTTCCAGAAGACAGCATAGTCATCTTCCCGTAGGCTGCAGCGGGTTTGTCCACAGGTGGAACTCCGGCAATAGGTATGATGTTGCCCAACCCCAGTTTGCACAATGTGGGAAGGTTCAAACCACCGACCGCCTCTGCCAGGTTTCCCAGGGTGCAGGAACCGGTATCACCATAATCTTCAGCATCAGGGAGCTCCCCAGCTCCAACACCATCCATCACCAGCAGCAGCACCCGCCTTTGTCTAAGACCGTGGGTGTGACTTTTCATAGATCTCCCTCAACTTTCTCTGGCTTAAATGCGTATAAATTTGAGTCGTTGTTATATCAGCATGTCCCAGCATTTCCTGGACTGCCCTTAGATCTGCTCCATTCTCCAGGAGGTGTGTGGCAAAAGAGTGGCGCAGCACATGCGGGGTGATCTCTTTTGGAATCCCAGCCTTGGCGGCATACCCTTTGAGAATCTTCCAAAAACCCTGGCGGGTCAGGCGCCTGCCGTGACGATTCAAAAAAACAGCCCGCTCCCAGACATTCTTTCTTAGCTTTAACCTGCTGCGAGAAAGGTATTCTCTTATGCTACCTTGAGCCACCTCTCCAACTGGTATGATCCGCTCCCGGGATCCCTTTCCTAGACAGCGGACAAAACCCAGATCCAGATTAAAGTGCTCCGTATCTAACCCGAGCATCTCTGAAACCCGCATCCCTGTAGCGTACAGCAATTCCATCATCGCCTTATCTCTCAGTCCCATCACCTCCCCATCTTTCAACAACATCAGCACCAAGATCTCGTGCTA
>CALGIY010000165.1 GCA_937914965.1 uncultured Thermoanaerobacteraceae bacterium
AACAAAATATACCTCTTTTCACAATGCTAACACACCGCACCTTTTACAGCAAGCTTTTAAAATATACTGGAGATAAAAAGTGACCAGGACTTAAGTGCCCTTTCTGACAGGGCTTTTGCTCTAAAACGGCGGGGCAATTTTTTAGAAAGAGGAGGAAAAAGGCCGAAAGTAACATTCATCGGTTGGAAATCGCGGCTGGTTGATGTTGCAACATACCAGCAGAGGGAGCCATGTGCCGATTCCCGTGGCGGTACCATGGGCTCTTTCCCTATGGCAAGATGCGCAGCATTGATTCCAGCAATCAGTCCACTCGCCGCGGACTCCACATACCCTTCAACCCCTGTAATCTGCCCGGCACATAGTATAGATGGTTCTTTCCTCATTTGGAGGGTCGGATGTAAAAGCTCTGGCCCCCTTAAAAAGGTGTTCCGGTGCATAACCCCGTAGCGAACAAATTCGGCTTTCTCCAATCCAGGAATCATCCGAAAAACTCGCTCTTGTTCACCCCATTTGAGTTGGGTTTGAAAACCCACAAGGTTATAGATAGTCCCTTCGGTGTTATCCTGTCGCAGTTGAACGACAGCATACGGTTCTTTACCTGTTCGCGGATCGATGAGCCCCACAGGTTTAAGGGGGCCATAACGCAGGGTATCAAAACCACGCCTGGCCATCACTTCTAGAGGCAGGCAGCCTTCAAAAAAAAGATTCTGTTCGAATGCTTTAGGCTCTTTAACGTCAGCAGCAACCAGCGCCTCCCAAAAGAGCCTGTATTCTTCCTTATTGAGCGGTGCATTTAGGTAAGCAGCCTCCCCTTTATCATACCGAGACTGCCTGAAAATGATCTCTGGGTTGATAGATTCCAGTGTAACCAGAGGTGCTACAGCATCATAAAAGGAGAGGTACTCCTCTCCTGTCAAGGAAGCCAAATTATGGCTGAACCCTTCCGAGGTAAGGGGACCTGTGGCTATTACCAGGGGCCGAGATTCCGGGATCTCAGAAACTTCATCCCGTATCAGTTTGATACGCCCAGACGCGGAGATGGCGTCGGTCACTGCCTCAGCAAATCGTGTCCGGTCTACAGCAAGGGCTCCACCAGCGGGCACCTCTGTTTTATCTGCACACTGGATAATCAGTGAACCTGCCAATCTCATCTCTTCTTTGAGCAAACCAACAGCATTGGTGAGTGCAGATGCCCGCAGCGAATTACTACAAACAAGCTCTGCCAAGAGATCTGTACAGTGCGCCGGAGTTGTCTTTTGCGGCCGCATCTCATAAAGAGTTACATCAACACCCATGCGGCTTGCTTGCCACGCAGCCTCACAACCGGCAAGACCTCCACCAACAATCACCACAGATGACATTATTCCACATCACTTTCAGGTGAGAGATTTTCATCCTGTATTGTTTTTTTACATTGAGGGCAATAAAGCTTTCTTTCCTTACCCCGATAAACCAAGAAATGTTCGCATTCTGGACAAGATTTGAGCGCCGGTTCATCCCAGGAGGTAAAGTCACACTCCGGGTAATTGCTGCATCCGTAAAATTTTCTCCCTTTGCGCGATCTGCGCACAACAACTTTTCCTGTGCAGCGCGGGCATGAAACCCCAATTTCCTCGTTAAAAGGCTTAGTATAACGACACTCTGGGAATCCAGGGCAGGCTAGAAATTTTCCGTA
The DNA here is from genome assembly GCA_937914965.1 of uncultured Thermoanaerobacteraceae bacterium. Lineage (GTDB taxonomy): Bacteria > Bacillota > DSM-12270 > Thermacetogeniales > Thermacetogeniaceae > CALGIY01. The sequence continues at coordinate 1,676 of CALGIY010000165.1, forward strand.
CCTCCCCTGTTTCACCTTTAAATTTTGTCCGCACTTGGGGCATGTTTCCTCACTGGTCTCTTCCTCTACGGGAATCACAGCGATCTCCTTTTCCGCCTGGATCAGATCTTTTTCGAATGGTGCATAAAAGTTCTCGACAACACTCTTCCAGGTAAGTGCCCCCTCTTCCACCTGATCAAGCTTTTCCTCCATATCTGCAGTAAATTCAGTATCAATTATGTTTTGAAAGTGTTCCTTTAAAAGGTCAATTACAATTTGTCCTAATTCTGTCGGGTAAAGATTCTTTTTTTCTTTACAGATATAGCCGCGGCTTTGTATGGTAGCGATGATCGGTGCATAGGTACTCGGTCTACCGATCCCATTTTCCTCGAGCGCTTTCACCAGGGTCGCTTCTGTGTACCTGGAGGGCGGTTGAGTAAAGTGCTGTTTTGGCTCAAATTTAATTAGATCCAGAATGTCCCCTTCATTAACTGAGGGTAGAATGGTTTCATCCTCCTCCGATTCGGCATACACCTTCCTAAAACCTGCGAAGCGGATGATCGAACCACTCGTTCGGAAAATATAGTCGTTTCCCTTGATCTCAATAGTAGTTATCTCTAAGAGGGCTGGTTTCATCTGGCTTGCCAGAAAGCGTTCCCAGATTAACTTATATAATTTGAACTGGTCCCGGGACAGAAATTCTTTAACATCACCAGGGACGCGTGTAATTTCAGTGGGACGAATGGCCTCATGAGCCTCTTGGGCACGTTTAGATGTTTTATAAAATGGAGGCTTTTCGGGCACATAATCAGGACCTATCTTTTCAGAGATATAATCTCTAGCAGCAGTCTGGGCCTCTCCTGAGATTCTGGTGGAATCAGTACGCATATAGGTGATCAGCCCGGACGCCCCCTCCTTTCCCAAATCGAGACCCTCATATAACTGCTGGGCTATCTGCATTGTTTTCTTAACAGGAAAATTAAGTTTCCTGCTTGCATCCTGCTGGATGGTACTAGTTGTAAAAGGAGCTGCCGGGTTGCGCTTCCGCTCACGCTTGGTAATCTTGCTTACCACATAAGATGCGCCATCCAAACCTGCTAACACCTTATTAACATCATCTTCTGCAGGCAAGCTTACCTTTTCCTTACCCTGACGTGCAAGCAGCGCCTCTAAAGTACTTTTTCCAGATTTAAAATGTCCAGTAATTGTCCAATATTCCTCTGGTATGAAATCCCGTACCTCTTGTTCCCGGTCACAAATAAGACGCATTGCTACAGACTGCACTCGGCCCGCACTTAATCCCTTTTTTATTTTGCGCCAGAGCAACGGGCTGAGTTTATACCCCACCAAGCGGTCCAGGACGCGCCTGCACTGCTGGGCATCAACGCGGGGCTGATCTACCAATCGCGGCTGTTTCACTGATTCTTCCAGAGCATTTTTGGTAATTTCGCGGAACTCAATCCGGCATTGGGTATCCTTTGGTATGCCCAAAATCTCCATAAGATGCCAGGCAATGGCCTCTCCTTCACGGTCCGGGTCAGGCCCCAAGAGGATATGATCAGCCTTTTTAGCAGCAGTCCTCAGTTCCTTGATTACGTCACCTTTTCCACGGATGGTAATGTATTTGGGATTAAAGTTATTTTCGACATCCACACCCAACTGACTTTTGGGGAGATCTCGGACATGCCCTAAAGATGCTTTAACAGAATACTTTCTCCCTAAAAACTTGCTGATGGCACGCGCCTTGGCAGGAGATTCTACGATAACAAGTACTTTTGCCTTCGCCATAATGTCACCTTCACTCCAGTACTATCTCAGGGTTAATAAAATAGTGGCCAGGCAAACGCTTGGCCAAACCTTTAAACTCAAGCATAGTCAGAATACCTCCTACAACCGGTACTGGCAATCCTGTT
>CALGIY010000166.1 GCA_937914965.1 uncultured Thermoanaerobacteraceae bacterium
ATGTCTTTGACCACCAGGTCAAACATCCTACCTGATCGGGCAAAAAAACAACGGAACCTGGCTGCACTTGGGACATGCGCTGGAATCTCCTGGGCTGCGCGTACTATATCATCGGTAGTTATTTTATCCTGCCGAAGGTTATTTAACCTTTTGTTAGCGTGGTCTGTAATGATAACCTTCATTCTCTAATACCTCATGCCTGATTACTCAGTTCAATCTCCTTCTGGGCAATCAGGGCGTAAAGAGCATCCTGAAAGGCAAGAATAGAAGCTCGCTCAGTCTGATTTCTGGAATATAGGGTCTCTAATTCTCTGGTTAAAGCAAGAAACTCCTCGCTTAAACAAATCTGTGATATTTGTTGGACCACTAATTTTAAGTTTTGGTGATACTCATAGATCACCGGCAGTCCCAAGTAACTTCCTCCTCTTGACCGCGTTTTTTTCATCTTACCATAGTTTATCCTCATTGTAAATCTTTCGGTTTACTCCAGAATTAACCCTATAATGCTGTGGTTGCATCAAAATCCGCGTATAGCTTCACCGCTGCTGCGATGTCTTTCCGAATTTGGTCAATTAATACATGCACACTAGCAAACTTTTGTTCATCCCGCAATCTCTGGAACAAACTGACCTCGATCTCCTCATTATAAACATCTCCCTGGAAATCCAGCAAGTGCGCTTCTATTATTTCCGTCTCACAGGCACCAACAGTGGGATGTGTCCCGATGTTTAATACTGTCAAATAATGCTTACCATGGAGGACAGCCTGGCCTACATATACCCCGTTTTTCGGAACCAGGAGATCGCGGTGTACATGGATATTTGCTGTTGGATATCCCATCTTTCGCCCTCGCTGGTCCCCAGTAATCACTTTCCCTTTGACAATGGGCCAGTACCCAAGCATTTTCTTGGCCCTGTGAATATCCCCTTTGGTTAAAGCTGCGCGGATCGCGGTGCTGCTCACCGGGATTCCCTGGATAATCACAGAAGGAATAACATGTACATGAAAACCATGGTTTGCTCCGTACTCTTTAAGCAGTTCCGGAGTTCCCGCCGCTTTACGCCCGAAGCGATAATCGTATCCAATAAATACCTCTGCTGCTCGCAGTTTGTTTAGCAGTACTTCCACTATAAACTCTTCAGGTGTCAAAGAAGCAAATCTCATGTTAAAGGGTACCATAAATACAACTTCAACCCCCAACCGTTGCATCAGTTCCCTCTTTTTCTCAGCATCCGAAAGGAGCTTGGGGGCCTGAGTTGGGTTTAATACTATTTGCGGATGTGGGTAAAAAAGCAAGACCGCCGGTAGAGCACCTACCTTACGGGCATATGCAGTCATTTCTCGGATCAGACATTGATGACCGCAGTGTACACCATCAAAATTCCCTAGAGCAACAACTAACTGTTTCTCCTGAAAAGGTATCTTTTCTATCTGTTTTAGAACATCCATCGATCTTACCTCGTATTAGGATTATCTTTAGCAATAATCGAAAAAACTTTCTTGGGTTTGTAGTACCATTCTCCTTCATCTGTGGTGCGGTAAATACCCAAGGCTAAAAGGCTGCCATTTAGTGCGTATAATCGAACAAATTTGGGTAGATCGGTATTCCCGACCCCACCGATTATACCTGAGGGAGCAAGAGGTTGGCCGTTTAAAACCTTTTGTTGCGCTTTTTCTTTAACTGTCAAAGCAGGAATGTCCCCTAGAGCGTAATCAATGGGAAGTAAAAAGGAAAAATCCCCTTGTCTCCATAAATCTTCGATTTCTTCCAAAGTAAAAGATTCTTCCAGTTTAAAGGGACCGCTTGCGGTGCGAACTAAAAATGATAGGTATGCTCCACAGCCAAGTTTCTCGCCAATCTGAGCACAGATACTCCGCACATACGTTCCCTTGGAACACTTGAGATCACATAACAAGCGTGGGTAAAGAAGATCTTTTTGGAACCTGATAAGATTGGCTTCATAGATGAAAACACGTCTTGCTTTCCGTTCCACTACTTTGCCTTCACGTGCCAATTGATACAACCTCTTCCCCTTGTAGTGGACAGCGGAAACCATCGGAGGAACCTGTTTAATTTCACCCTGTAAGTCCTGTAAAATCTCTTCTACCTGGGCAAGCTCCAGTCTAAATCCTGTAGCTTTGTCTAATATCTTGCCACCAGCATCATAAGTATCAGTGCTGATACCGAAAGTAATTTCAGCGCGGTACTTCTTCGGCTTATCAATCAAGTACTCGACCACCCGTGTTCCCTGTCCTACACAGATAGGAAGTACACCCGCTGCCCCTGGATCTAGTGTTCCAGTATGACCTATTCTTTCGATATTAAAAAGCCGCCGTAAAGCAGCTACCACATCATGGGAAGTTACCCCCGGCGGTTTTAAAACATTGATCAAACCATTCATCTTTTTGGTCCTCCACAGCTAGCAGCCAATAGTTCCTCCGTTTTTTCGATCACAAGTGCTTCTACATTCTTGATTCTCCCCTGAACTGTACATCCCGCTGCCCGCTCATGCCCTCCGCCTCCAAAACACGCTGCAAGTTGGTTGACATCCAAGTAGTTTTTCGAACGGAAACTGACCTTGATTTCACCAGGGCTAACCTCTTTGAAAAGAATTCCTACTTCCACACCTTTCAAAGACTTTGTGTAATCGATCATCCCATCACTGTCATCAAAAACAGCGCCGCTGTCCAGCAAAACATCCTGGGAAATGGTCATCCAGGCAATGGCCCCGCTTTTGTTCAGCGCAAGAGACTCAAGACACCTTGACAGCAAACGCAAAGAGTCTAAGGACTTTTGTTCATAAAGGCACTGGTGGATCAAATTGTGTTTTGCCCCGCAGTCCAACAGGTACGCTGCTGTCCGGAGACATTTCGCTGTAGTGTTTTGATGTTGGAATGACCCGGTATCAGTTACAAGTGCAACATAGAGATTAGTAGCAATATCAGGTGTAATGGTGATACCTGCCCTGACCAGAAGACTGCAAACTATTTCACCTGTTGCTGCAGCCTGCGGATCCACAACATTGAGATCTCCAAAATACTGGTTGCTGATATGGTGGTCTACATTCACCAGACACCTGGTATTTTCTATAACATCTTGTGCCTTTTCTCCCGCACGGGCCATCTCAGTACAGTCAAGGATAATACCAACATCAAATCTTCCTAGCACATCTGATGGTTGTAGAACATGTTGACAACCTGGGAGAAATTGATAAGAGGCCAGGACTGGATAGGGCAAAACCATGGACACCTTTTTGCCGCTTTTTAATAATGCCAGTCCTAAGCCCATCAAGGACCCCAGGGCATCTCCATCAGGATTCAAATGCGTTGTGAGCACAAAATCATTATTCCCTTGAATGATCTTAACAGCCTCTTCTATATCCATCAGTCCTTCAATTCCTTATCCTGATCAGGTATGATGTCCCGAAGCATCTTGTTGATTTTCAGGCTGTGTTGAATTGAGGTATCAAGAGTAAAGGACAGCTCAGGAGTGTAGCGCAAGCGGATCGCTTTACCCATTTCTGACCTAATGAACCCACCCGCACTCTGTAAACCCTCAATGGTTTTTTCCTGTTCCTCCTCGGTTCCCAGAACACTGATATATATCTTTGCATAACGCAGGTCTTTAGAAACATCAACACCTGTTATGCTTGTCATCCCACTGATACGAGGATCCCTCAATGCGGTCCGCATTAAGTCTGTGACAACCCGTTTGATTTCCTCTGCAAGACGAACAGAACGATAGCTCACTTATTATCACCTTCTTAAGGCTTTAACTCTCTTTTTATTTTTTCGATATGGTAAACTTCAAGAATATCATCAACTTTTATATCCTGAAACTTTTCAAGCCCAATTCCACATTCATGACCCTGTGCAACTTCTCGGGCATCATCCTTGAACCTTTTCAATGAAGTTATAATCCCCTCATTGACCACAACACCATCACGTACCACACGAGCCCGGCCGTTCCTGACTGCCTTTCCTTCGGTAATATAGCACCCAGCCACAACTCCCACTTTCGGGATATGGAAGACATTGCGCACTTGGGCTCTACCAAGAACCACCTCTTTGCAAATCGGTTCTAGCAGACCCTCCAATGCCGCTTTGATATCATTCAGTGCCTCATAAATAACTCGGTAGAGTCTAATTTCTATTTTTTGAGCTTCGGCCTCTTTTTTCGCATTAGTATCGGGCCTCACATTAAAACCGATAATCAGGGCATTAGATGCGCTGGCAAGCATCACATCAGTTTCTGTTATAGCACCTACCCCGGAGTGAATCATGTTAATCCTTACTTCTTGGGCACTTAATTTCGTTAAGGCCTGGAGCAAGGCTTCTACTGAACCCTGTACATCAGCTTTGACAACCAGATTGAGTTCTTTTACTTTGCCTTCTTTGATTTGTTTAAAAAGGTCCTCCAGGGTTACCTTTTCTGGAGTTACACTTTCCATTTCTCTCTTCTTATCCTGGCGTTTTCCGGCAATCTGACGGGCCAACTTTTCTTCAGAAACTGCATAGAGAAAATCACCAGCATCCGGCACTTCAGATAGGCCCAGGATCTCTATCGGGGTTCCAGGGGGTGCCTCCTCAATCCGGCGACCTTTAAAATCGCACATCGCCCTTACCTTACCAGAAGCTATTCCCACCAAAATATGGTCCCCTATATGCAAAGTACCTTTTTGGATCAGAACAGTGGCAACAGGACCTCTCCCTTTATCTAACTCCGCCTCGATTACAGTGCCCCGCGCTAGAGCCTGAGGATTAGCTTTCAGTTCTTCCATCTCAGCAACAAGCAGAAGCATCTCTAGCAATTGGTCAATACCTGTCCCGTTTTTGGCGGAAACAGGAACGCAAATTGTGCTTCCACCCCATTCTTCAGCGACTTTCCGAATATGGGTTGGTTACTGAAGAATGGGGTGGAAGCACAATT
>CALGIY010000167.1 GCA_937914965.1 uncultured Thermoanaerobacteraceae bacterium
GGTAGGGTTTTATGCGATCTATAATATCCTCAGGCACGGGAGGGTCATGCGGCGGCTGAGGAATGGCGGTTGTAACCCTAAAAATGGGTATTGAGCGGTCGCTCAAACAGGAGATTCCCGAGGTAACCAAGGTTGTCGCTGTTCGTTAAGATAGTACGGAATAATGACTGCTGGGTTATGTTCTGCCTGGGGTACAGTTCAATGGGGGGGCCGAATCTGAGGCCTCCCCATTGATCAGCATCAAGCGAACCATTTATTGCGGAACTTGTAGAGATAATTATCAGCCAGGTAGTTCAAAGGTTTGCGGGCTGTAGTGAATTTTTCGGCAATATAGGCGAGGACTTGATCTAATCCCTGCTCCCTGGCTTCATCATAGGTGGAGGCCAGGTCGTAGTAGCGCCTTCCCTCCTCCTCGTAGTTATGCAGGTTGCGTTGGCCGTGCCCTACGAACCGGGCCGGGATGGATCCTTTTGTGTCGGGAGTACTGCGCAGGCATTCGGGGAAAATACCGGTAATGAACAGGGAAATATCAGCAAGTCTTTTGTAAAAATCGTAGCGGTAGGGGAGTTCTACTAGGGCTGCCAGTTCCAGTACATCATCGAAGTCAAGCTCACTGAATTGGCGCTGGTAGGTCAACCCCCGGGCACGGTACACAACTGTGGTGCTGTCGACCCTGGTAAATGAGGCCAGCATCCGGGCCAGGTAAGCGCTTACATTTTTGTTGTGAAGCAATTTTACGGTATTTCCGGCGTCGAAAACCGGGATGCGCTCTCTATGACTGATGATTTCCATGGTATAGATCTGGTTTTGAAGTTCTCTCTTCGCTTGCAGGAGCAGGATGCTGAACAGCAGGAAAGGGGAAATTTCCATAATAATCTCTTCATCGTCGTGAACGCGCCAGAAGAGTTTTTCATCATCCAGCATGATCTCGACCAGGTCTGGTTTATCCTTGAGTAAGTCGCAGATGTGGTCATAATCTTGTCTTTTATCCACAATAGTTGTCACAATAAAATAGAGATCAGCCTCAGATAAATCTTGCAGATACACCATCGCTACACTCATGTGTTCCACCTCCCTATTCTGATCAATACCTTAACCACCAATACCGGGAGAAAAGAACCCATAAAAGAGATATTTGAATGGAATTTTAATGAAAGGACTAAGTGTAGTATCTCTTACTCTTTATTCTAGTTTAGCATTGTTATATACATTCCTCAATGGCAGAACTGGGAAATTACTATAAAGTGGCTTGACAAAGTTAACGTAATGTCATATATAGTTTATTTGGTAAGATAATTAGATTTCCTGGAGAGGTGGCGCTAGAATGCCGACATACGAATACAGATGTAAACACTGCGGCCGTTTCCAGGTAACGCAGCGGATTACCGAATCAGCTCTTGAAAAGTGCCCGACCTGCGGACAACCTGTGGAGAGGTTGATTTCTCGCAATGTGGCTATTGTCTTTAAAGGGTCTGGCTTTTACTGTACTGACAACAGGAAGACCAGTACAGAGAGCAAGTCGACTGTTAAATCCCAATAAGGACAAAAACAAAAAAACATTGACTAGCCACGCATTAAGTGCGTGGTTTAGTTTTTTCTGGCCATATCTGGTTACAGTTTCCCGAGCATAAAACAGGCTAAAATCGGTAATAATTGATTTAGCAAGCCCTTCTAGTGAGGGGTGTTTTGCCGGGGGTGACCATTTGACTGGGAAAACTAAAGTGATCAAGTTTCGGCGCCTGGAGGGTCGGGAGGAAGTCTTTAATCTTTTTCGCCAAGTCACTGAGAAAATCCGCCGCCAGGAAAGTAAATCCAAGTAAAAAAGGGGGATATTGCTTTGCCGGTCCCATTTTACTTAGAGATGATGATCCGGGCGGTTCTTGCTTTTGGAGCGGTACTTGTTATTGCTCGGGTTTTGGAAAGAGAACGCAGAGGAGAACTTACCTTCTACGAATACCTTGCAGGGATTACCATTGGCTTTTTAGCAGGGGGTATTGTCATCCAGACCAGCATCAGCCCTTGGCCGCTGCTGCTGGCGCTCTTGGTTTTTTCAATCTTAACTTATTTGGTGCGGGTTATCTCCTTAAAAAGCCGTATGGCACGCAAGCTGCTGTCGGGTGAACCTACCCTGGTCATTCAAAATGGCAAGATTATGGAGCAGAGGATGAATCGGCTGCACTACAATGTTGATGACCTGCTGATGCAGCTGCGCAGTCAGGGTGTTTTTAATATCTCAGATGTGGAATTTGCAGTTATAGAGCCTAATGGGAAATTAAGTATTTTACTAAAATCTCAAAAGATGCCTACCACCAGAGAAGATTTCCAATTAGAAAGTCAGTACCAGGGTCTCAGCAGTGAATTAATTGTCGAAGGAAAAATCGTTTACCAGAATCTGGACCAGAACAACCTGGATGAGGCCTGGTTGATCCATGAACTGCAAAAACAGGGGATTAGGACCCCCGGGGAAGTGTATCTGGCCAGCCTGGATGCCCAAGGAAATCTCTATGTAGATAAAAAAGATGATGAAGTTCTTCACGATACAAAAATACAGGATGATCCTGGTGGGTAGTGAGCTGATCTAGAACTTTGGCAACAGTTGTAATGGCGTTGTGATTTTGTGGTTTCCTAGCGTCCCTTTTTTGGAGGCGCTCTTTTTTTTTGAGGCTTTAGATTGGAAAATGTACTATAATTAAACAGGATGTTTAAGAAATAGTATGTTACAGCGAGAAAAGGGGGATACAGAAGTGAAAAAGATCAAATTTGGGACCGATGGCTGGCGGGCAGTAATCGCTGATGAGTTTACTTTCCCCAGAGTGCGCCTGGTAGCACAGGCGATCGCTAATTATATAGAGCAATCTGGGCTGTCCACTAGAGGTGTTGTGATTGGTTATGATAACCGCTTTTTGTCCGAGCATTTTGCTGCTGCTGTTGCCGAAGTGATGGCAGGAAACAACATTACTTCCTGGTTAACTACCGTAGCCACTCCTACCCCGGTTACAGCTTACGCTGTTAATGCTTTAGATGCAGGAGGAGCGGTGATGGTCACAGCCAGCCACAACCCCCCGGAATACAACGGCATCAAATTTATTCCTGAGTACGCGGGACCCGCTACTCCGGAAATAACTGGAGCCATCGAGGAAAACTTAAAGAACCTGCAGGTAGAAGATGTCTGCAACCTTCCCCTAGATAACGGTAAGGAGCGGGGGTTGGTCAGGGATTTGGATGCCAAACCTCTTTATCTTACCCATCTCCAGAAACTGCTTAATTATCGTGTTATTCACCGCGGTAGAATGAAAATCGTTGTTGATCCCATGTGGGGCGCCGGGATAGGCTATCTGGAGGATATTTTCGCAGGGACAAACATTGAATTGGATGTTATCCATAACTACCGTGATGTGCTCTTTGGAGGAACTGTCCCGGAGCCGAACGCAGCTGGCCTAGCCTCATTGAGGGAAGCAGTGCTGGAAAAGGGCGCTGATTTCGGGCTGGCCTTGGATGGGGATGCCGATCGCTTTGGAGTCATTGACCGGGATGGTGAGTATATGTCGCCGAATGAGGTCCTACCCCTGATTCTCGATTACCTGATGGAATACCGTAATTGGAGGGGGTCTGTGGCGCGTACTGTGGCCACAACTCACATGCTCGACCGGATTGCCGAGGACTATGGACTTCCGCTTGTGGAAACCCCTGTTGGTTTTAAGTATATAGGACAGTCTCTGATCCATCACCGCAGTGTTTTGGGTGGAGAGGAGAGTGGGGGGATGAGCGTCCAGGGGCATGTGCCAGAGAAGGACGGCATCCTTGCCGCGTCATTAATTGTGGAGATGATGTCCGGGGCAAAATCTCTGCGGGAACTGCAAAAAGAGCTCTTCGGGAAGTTCGGTTGTCTGGTCAGTGCCCGGCTCGATCTGAAGTGTGCCCCTGATCAAAAAGAAAAACTGTTAAAACGACTGCAAGAGTGGTCACCGGAAAGCATTGATGGGCTGGCGGTGCGGGAGCGCAGTACTAAAGATGGAGTGAAACTGGTCCTGGATAATGGAAGTTGGGTCCTAGTGCGTCCTTCGGGTACAGAACCGCTTTTCCGGCTCTATGTGGAGGCCACCAGCAGAGAGGAACTGAGCCGGCTCCAAGAAAATGTTCGTCAGGTCATGGGCCATTAGTCCGGTATGTAGATATTTTCAGTTAATTATCTTGCATCTTGAAGGAAGATGACTAATTATGTCGAAATGCTTAAATATAACCAAGGGAGAGAGCAGTTTCCTTCAGGGCTGCGAGAGGATGAATGGTTCATGAACTGGACTGGGTTGATATTCAACTATGTCTGCCATTAAATGTGATTGGGAAGATCTAATTAGTTCTAAACTTGAGGATTTGCCGAAACAGCAAGGTGTTGGACTGAAAATAGTACTAGCCCAGGAAGAGGAGCGCCGGCGCATAGCCCGGGAACGGACTAGCGATTGTTGATTTTTCAACAGAGGTTCTTGGTGCCAATGTTGGTTCTGGGGGTGAGGGACTAGGTATTTTGAGTATAGTCAATACCCTTACTGAATTTC
>CALGIY010000168.1 GCA_937914965.1 uncultured Thermoanaerobacteraceae bacterium
TCAATATTGCGTTGGCGTAAAATATTCGCCACATTTTGCTCAACGAAGTTCGGCTGCCCTTCTTCCAATACCAAAATCGCTTTTTTGTTGCGACAAAAACGTTCAAATTCATCATCAATTAATGCGAAGTTGCTATTAGATATATGGTTAAGGATTACTGCCCTTTCGTCATCTGATACAGCCATGCCCCAATCATGAGCATAAAGAGATACAATTAAACAAAATAGCTTCGGGCAAGTTTCAGGAAGAAGGCATTGCTCTCTCCACATTCGGACTGGGAAGCGAATACGATGAAGACCTGCTTACACAAATGGCAGAATCGGGTCGTGGAAATTATTACTATATCGATAAGGCAGACCGTATACCCGAAATCTTCGCAAAAGAATTAGATGGTTTACTTAACGTGGTTGCACAGAATACAGCAGTAACGATTGAATTACCCTCGGGCGTCAAATGTGAAAAAGTATACGGATATCCTCATATTGAAGAAAACGGCAAAATCACAGTTGCTCTGAATGGAGAGATTGTGGCTGTGGGGACAACCCATGAGCTGCTGGAAAGTGTGGACCTATTAGATGGCGCTCTGCTGATCGATGCTGAAGATCATGTAGTGCTGCCTGGGTTGGTGGATCCCCATACCCACTTTATTTTTGCCGGTTCCCGGGAGCATGAACTGGAGATGAAGATACAGGGGGTGCCCTACCTGGAAATCCTTGCCTGTGGGGGCGGCATATTAGATACGGTACGCTCCACCAGGGCAGCAAGCCGTGAGGACTTGATTCAGGTTGGTGCAAAATACTTGGGCGAGATGCTGGCTCAGGGTACTACTACCGCCGAAGCCAAGAGCGGCTATGGCCTTACCTTGGATGATGAGTTGAAGATGCTGGATGCTGTCAAGATTCTGCACGAGATTCAGCCGGTGGATTTGGTGCCAACATTTCTAGGGGCTCATGCAGTACCGGAAGAGTATAAAGACAATCCTGAGGGTTTTGTGGAATTGATTATGGAGAAGATGCTCCCTGCACTATCTGGCACGGGATTGGCTAGATTCTGCGATGTTTTCTGTGAAGATGGTGTGTTTTCAGTGGACCAGTCTCGTAGGATTCTGTTGAAGGCAAAAGAGTTGGGATTTGACCTGAAGATCCATGCTGATGAGATGGTACCGCTGGGAGGAGCGGAATTGGCGGCAGATCTGGGAGCGACCTCTGCAGATCACTTGATGATGATTTCGGAGAAGGGAATCAAGATGCTCGCTGCTTCTGACACAGTGGCTGTGGTGCTGCCGGCGACCACCTTCTGCATGATGGGCAAGCAGTATGCCCCAGCTAGAAAGATGATTGATCAAGGTGTGGCGGTGGCCCTCTCTAGTGACTTCAACCCTGGGAGCAGCCCGGTTAACTCCCTGCAGATCGTGATGGGGATCGCCTGCCGCCAGTTGAAGATGACCCCGGCAGAGGTGATTTCTGCTGTGACGATCAATGCCGCCCATGCGATTGGGTGTGCTTCCAGTGTGGGGAGTATTGAAGTGGGTAAAAAGGCTGACCTGGTTATCTTTGATGCAGAGGATTACAGGTACTTGATGTACCGGTTCGGAACCAATTTGGTAGAAAGGGTTATCAAATCCGGAAAAGTTGTTGTAGGAGGGTAATTATGATGAAAATAGTAGAATGTGTGCCCAACTTCAGCGAAGGCCGCCGGAGTGATGTGGTGGAAAAAATTCTTGATGCTATCAGGAATGTAGAGGGTATCAAGGTTTTGGATTCATCATCAGATGCCAGCCACAACCGCACAGTGGTGACCTTTGTGGGAGCCCCCGAGGGGGTAAAGGAAGCAGCCTTCAGGGCCGCGGAAAAGGCCGCGGAACTGATCGATATGGAGCAGCACCAGGGGGAGCACCCCCGCATCGGGGCGACCGATGTGCTTCCTTTGATTCCTGTAAGCGGGGTCAGCATGGATGAATGTGTAGAGCTTGCTCGGCAGCTGGGGCAGGAGATCGGGGAAAAATTGGCTATCCCCATCTACCTATATGAAGAGGCAGCAGTTTGCCCAGAGCGGAAAAATCTTGCTCATGTGCGCAAGGGTGAGTATGAGGGGCTGCAAGAGGCCATCAGCCAGCCGGAGAGGCACCCGGATTTCGGGCCTGCACGGATGCACCCTACAGCTGGAGCCACAGCAGTAGGTGCTCGTCCACCACTGGTTGCGTACAATATCAACCTTGGCACCAGTGATCTAACTGTTGCCAAAGCGATTGCGAAAACCATTCGTGGGAGCAGCGGAGGCTACCCCAGCATCAAGGCCTTAGGTATGCTGATCAAAGAAACCAATACTGCCCAGGTAACGATCAATGTCTGTAACTACCACCAGGTTTCCCTGGCCAGGGTTTTTGAAACCGTGAAAAGTGAGGCTGCTCGCTACGGTGTGAATGTGACTGGAAGTGAGATTGTGGGCTTAGTACCTATGGATGCTCTCTTGGATGTGGCAGCTTATTATCTAAGGCTTGAGGGGTTTAAGCCGGACCAGGTGCTGGAAGTGGTGGTTGGTCGTTAGCGGTTGGTCGTTGGAAAGGTGTGGCGGGACATGGCGCATGGGTGGACGGCTCTCGCTGGTGGAGCAACGAATGAGTGGATGAGGGGCGTTTCCTGATGTCCCCAAGGTGAGAGCGTTGGACAGGAGAACCGTCCCGGTGTCCACGGTGTCCAGGATGAAGGAGTGATAATTGTGTTAACAGATATGACAGTAAAGGACTTTCTAAAGGAACTGGCATCTAATTCACCTGCACCCGGCGGGGGGAGTGTATCTGCCCTGGCCGGGGGGCTGTCAACTGCCCTGGTTTCTATGGTGGCCAGGTTGACTGCGGGAAATGGTGAAGGCCCCAGGCAGGATGGAGATGTAGAGACCATCTTGGAAAAGGCAGCGCAGTTGATGGCTGACCTGGAAAGAGATGTTGATGATGATACTGCAGCTTTTAACTGTGTCATGGATGCCTACCGCTTGCCGAAACAAACAGATCAAGAAAAGGAAAAGCGCTCCCAGGCCATCCAGGACGCACTTAAGGGGGCAGCTCTTCACCCTTTGAAAGTTGCTCGGGAGTGTCTGCATGTTTTGAGGCTTTGTCGCTGGGCGGTTGCTCATGGCAATCCCAACGCTTTGAGTGATGCAGGAGTGGCCTCACTGCTGGCCCAGTCCGGGATCAGGGGCGCAGTTTACAATGTGGAGATCAATCTATCTGGTATCAGAGATGCAGAATTCAAGGAACGAATGACCGCTGAAAAAGAAGAGATTCTCACAGAGGCCTTGAAGCTGCAGGAGGAAATCAAAGAACTTCTCCACACCAGATTATCGTAAGGAAAAAAGGGTGATAAATTAGTCGTTAGTTGTTGATTGTTGGTCGTTGGAAAAAGGATGGGTGTGGGTGGCAGGGGGAACGCTGTGTTCAGCAGCGAACCTGCCCACATATTGCGGTGTTCAAACCCGGTTTGGTACTTTTCGTACAGTCTGCCGTCCCCGTGACACACTAAGATTTTCTTTCAAAGAGGAATCCTGCCAGAAAAGGTCGAATAAATGGGGGTACTTGGTTTCCTTCAGGGGGTGAAGGGATGCAAGATGATCAGGAAGAGCGTTTGGCACTGCTGGAACAGGTGCTGGATGCTATTTACGAAGGGGTAATTGTGACCGATACTGAGGGTAAAATCCTTTACTTCAACAAGGCCCTGGAGAAAATGGAGGGGCTGAAAAGCAGTGAGGTAGTAGGACACTATCTTTCAGAGGTTTATCAGGTTTCTCCAAAAACAAGTGAACACCACCTGGTGGTCAAATCAGGTAAGCCCTATAAAGAGAAGGCAAGAACCTATTTTACTGCTGAGGGGAAAGAGATCAACCTGGCGGCAAGTTCTTACCCGGTTTGTAAGAAAGATAAGATGATCGGGGCATTTTCGGTCTGCCGCGACTTTACCAGGATCAAAGACCTGATCAATAAGAATATGACACTGCACAGACAGATGCAGTCGAAGTTAGAGGATGACAAGCCCTTAAAAAATGGGACACGCTATAGACTTGATGATTTTATTTATGCCAGCGATAAGATTGACCGGTTGATCAATCAGGCGCAGAAGGCTGCACTTACAGACTGCCCAGTGCTGGTGTATGGCGAAACCGGAACCGGCAAAGAGGTGCTGGTTCAGGGGATTCATAATGCCAGTCCTCGGGGGGATGAACCCTTTATCGGGATCAACTGTGCGGCAATCCCAGAAACACTGCTGGAGAGCACTCTCTTTGGTACTGTCAAAGGGGCATTTACCGGTGCTGAGGACAGCTTGGGGCTGTTCCAGCAGGCAGGTAGGGGCACACTTTTTCTCGATGAAATCAACTCGATGCCCCCCACCCTGCAGGCCAAGCTGCTTAGGGTTCTGCAGGAAAGAAGATACCGGCGGGTTGGATGCACCAGGGAACTCCCACTGGAATGCCGGATTGTTACTTCAACCAATGTGGACCCCTATGCCTGTATTGAGCAGGGGACACTACGAGAAGATATCTACTACCGTTTTGCAGTCTTCACACTATTTATCCCACCACTAAGAGAACGCAGCTATGATATTGAAGAACTTGTAACTTATTTCATCAAAAATTTCTGCAGGGTTTACGGCCAGCGGGATGTGGAGTTAGACCCAGAACTGAAACAGGCTTTTTTGAATTATCATTGGCCGGGGAATGTCAGAGAACTGCAGCATGTGATTGAGAGCAGTCTTGTGATGTTGAACCCAGATGAAAATAAGATTACATTTGAACACCTACCTTCTTTTATCCGTCCTAAATTTTTGCAGCATAAAACACAGCAGACACTTAAATATGCACCAGTTAAACATGACCTGCGCCAGATCATCAGGGATACGGAGCGACAGGTCATTGAGGATGCGCTTCGCAGCCACGAGGGTAACATTACCAGGGCAGCTAGATCCTTGGGTATCGTGCGCCAGAATCTACAATACCGGATGCGGAAACTGGGGATCAAGAATCAGTAGAATGTGGCAGTGGGACGTTTTGTTTGCCACATTGGGGGACATCAAGTGTGTCAAAAGGACCGTCCCCGTGATACAACAGGGCAGGATTGGACAGCAGAACCGTCCCGGTGTCCACCATATTTATTGCAGGAGGAGATTTAATATGGTTTCTAATATTGATATTGCCAAAGCTATGACCGTCAAGCTGGGTGATGAACTGCCGGAAATGCCAGAGTTTTTGTCTGGAATTCGTAGAGCCCCAGATAGGGGTTTCCACTTGACAGCTCACCAGACCAAGACCGCTTTGAAAAATGCGCTTCGCTATGTGCCAGAGAATCTTCATGAGCAGCTGGCCCCGGAATTTTTGAATGAACTGATGACCAGGGGACGGATTTATGCCTACCGCTACCGACCGGAAGGAAGGATTTTTGCTAAGCCTATTGATGAATATAAAGGGAACTGCCTTGAGGGTAAGGCCTTCCAGGTGATGATCGACAACAACCTGGATTTCGAGGTGGCCCTCTACCCTTATGAGTTGGTTACTTATGGAGAAACCGGGAGCGTCTGTCATGACTGGCTGCAGTACCGTTTGATCAAGAAGTACCTGGAGGTGTTGACTGACCAGCAGACACTGGTGGTTATGTCGGGACACCCCTTAGGGCTCTTCCCTTCCAAACCGGAGGCTCCCCGGGTGGTTATAACCAACTCCCTGATGGTAGGGATGTTTGACAACCATGATGACTGGGAAGTCGCAGAACAAATGGGAGTAGCTAACTACGGCCAGATGACCGCCGGTGGCTGGATGTACATCGGGCCGCAGGGCATCGTCCATG
>CALGIY010000169.1 GCA_937914965.1 uncultured Thermoanaerobacteraceae bacterium
TTGGTTCAGCTCAAAGAAGGGGGAAATGTACTTTTTCCCTTCACATTCAATTCCCATTGCCCGGATATTAAACTCCAGGTAGGGATCCAGTTCTTCTACAACATAAATCTTCTTGACCTGGCGAGCAAAATCCAGGATGATTTCCCGATCCAAGGGGTAAACAAGCCCCAGTTTCAAAACTGAATACCGATCACCAAAGGCCTCTTTGACATAATTGTAAGATGCCCCGGAGGTGATAATGCCAACATCTCTGCTGGTAATCTCCATCGTGTTTGCCTTCATGGCATCTGCATCTCTGCTCAATTTACCCAGGTTCTCCTCCAGCACAATCCTTCGGGCCCTGGCGTGAACCGGCAGTGTAACGAACTTAGGGACATTGCGCTCATAATCGCGCATCTCTCTTTTATAAACCTTTTCCGAATCAATTTCCACAAGACTCCGGGAGTGACAGACCCGGGTCACCATGCGCAGGAAAAAGGGTACATCATAGCGCTCGCTCAAAGTAAAGGCCAGCGCGGCATAATCAAGGCACTCCTGGCTGTTGGACGGTTCCAGCATCGGCACCTTGGCATGCAGGGCATACCAGCGGTTGTCCTGCTCATTCTGGGAACTATGCATCCCTGGGTCATCGGCGGTAACGATCACCAACCCCCCATTGACTCCCATATAAGCAATTGTGAACAGGGGATCTGCAGCAACATTTACCCCCACATGCTTCATCGTCACCAAACTGCGGAGTCCAGTCACACAGGCCCCATAAGCTTCTTCCAGCGCAACCTTCTCATTGATGGCCCAAGCACACTCAGAACCACTCTTCTTCTCTAAAACCTCAATAATCTCTGTACTCGGTGTGCCCGGGTATCCGATTCCCAACCCAACACCAGCCTCAAATGCCCCTTGGGCTACAGCCTCATTTCCTGATAAAATAATCTTCTGCAATATTTTCTTCCCCTCCCTTTATGGAATACAGAACATCCCTGCTGGATATTCTATTAACTTCAACACTTATAAAAAATAAAAATCCTTTATAGATTCTCCAGTTGGGAGTAATAATCCTTTGATCTACCCTGTAAATACAGTATACCCGCTCTTAACTCCGCTAGATGGTTCCCGTAGTTAAAGGTTCCATCCCGGACAGCACCTGCGGCTTGCTTTAGGCCAGCTTTATCGCAGTGCGCAAGGGGGGACTGTCCCCAGTGCATCCCTAAATGGAAGCCTGAGGCAGGAAGTCAGGCGTCAGAAGCTTGCAGGAACTGCCTAACACTGGTTCCGAAACAATAAGGAAGCACGAGAACCGTCCCCATGCCTCCCCCATGCCTCCCCTTGACAACAAATAAAAAAAAGGGACTGTCCTTTGCCCCCCGTTTGCCAGATGAAAGGCCCCCCTTTTTCTGGCTTCGTCAAAATGCTAAAAGGACAGTCCCTATGATGCCTCTTGGTTACATACTTCTCTGGTCAAAGATACGCTTTGTTTTCTTTTCACTGCGGGGTAAACTTCTCTGCGGCACAACCTCAACATCAGCCAGGATTCCGATCACCCGCTTGATATTCTGCCTGCAGGCTGCCGCTGTTTCACCACGGTCAGCTTCTGGTTCTCCCTCCACCCGGAGCAGGATACAGTCTCGCCCTTCCTGTCTGGTGAGGATCACCTGGTACTCGCTGCCGGCACCTGGAGTGTCCTTTAAAGCTGCATCGATCTGGCCTGGGAAAACCAGCACACCCTTGACTTTAAAGGCCTCATCACTGCGCCCCAAAATGCGGTCGATCATCGGATAAGGGCTGCCGCAGGAACAGGCATAGGGAAGAATGCGTGTGATGTCCCGGGTACGGTAACGAAGTAGAGGCATCCCTTCTTTGGTAAGAGTAGTGATCACCAGTTCACCCTTCTCTCCCACAGGCAGAACCTCTCCCGTATCTGGGTCAATGATTTCAAAGTAAACATAGTCACTCCAGTAGTGGATGCCGCAGTGGTGGTGGCAGTCTATGCCAATCCCCGGGCCGTATATCTCGGTTAAGCCATATATATCAAAGATCTCAATATTCAAGATCGAAGAAATGCGCTGTCTCATTTTCTCCCCCCATCGTTCAGAACCAAAGACACCGGTTCTGAGGGAGATCTGGTCACCCAAATTTCGCCTGGTAATTTCCTCAGCCAGAAAGAGTCCATAAGAAGCCGTTCCAATAATCACAGTGGACTTCAGATCCAACATCATATCTATCTGTTTTTCGGTGTTCCCGGGTCCCATGGGGATTGCCATCGCACCGATCTTTTCAGTTCCACTCTGAAAACCGATCCCCGCCGTCCAGAGGCCGTAACCCGGAGTAATCTGGACACGGTCTTTCCTGGTAACCCCGGCATAGCTTAAGCACCTGGCCATCATTTCCGTAAAGGCATCTACATCATTTCTGGTGTAGGGGATAATGGTCGGCTTTCCGGTAGTCCCGGATGAAGAATGGATGCGCACGATCTCATCCTCATCTGCTGTCTGCAGATACTCGATGGGGTATTCCCGGAGTTCCTGCTTTACAGTAAAGGGTATCTGTGCAAAATCATCAAGTGTCTGAATCTCTTCTGGTTTAATACCAGCACTGTCCAGTTTGTCCCGGTAAAACCGGCTGTTTTCATAAACACGCCTGATTAACTTCATCATAACAGGAAACTGGGAACTGTGGAGTTTCTCAAAATCGATCAGGGGATATTCTGGTAAAGATTTGGCCATTTCACGCAACCTGGTTTAAAACCAGGCCGCACACCTCCTCTCCAGATCGAGACAAAAATAAAACCAGGCCTGCAAAGCCTGGTTATTTACCATCAGGTTTCCTCTGCTTTGCTCAGCTCAACTCTACTGTTCTCAACTCGTCTCAATCTAGCTATATAATTATATTGTTTATACCACAACAACTCTGGCTTCGTCAATGGTTTTTATTGGCTATCAAAAAAGGTGCCTGGCACCAATCTATAAGCCAACGGTTTTCATCGTTAAATCTTAACGATATTATGCAGCTGTGGTGTTAAGGGATAACAGCAAACACCCACTGTACCAGGGCCGATATGTGCCCCTACCACAGGGCCTACCGGGCAGGAATCAGGAGACAATTCGGGATGACGGGCTTTGATCCGGTCAATCACAGCCTGCCCCTCCTGCTGGGCACCCACATGGACCGGGTTTTTGACAGTTAAGAAAATATCGCAATCTCTAGAAGCCCTGGAAACAGGGTTTTTTTTATTAAAAATGTGTCAAATTATTGTGCTTTCAGTTGCGTAATGCTGGGTAATGTGTTACAATAGAAGTAAAACTTGGAGGGAAGATTGTCTATGCGATTATCTATCTCCAAATCAAAAAATGCTACTTCTCTTTATGTTATAAAGTCAACTTATGAAAACGGGGTGCGTTCCTCAAAGGTTGTGGAGAAACTTGGTACAATTAAAGAGTTGAGCAAAAAACTCGGTGGGCAGGACCCTATTGAATGGGCTAAAAAGTACATTGAGGAACTCAATCAAAAAGAAAGGGAAGAAAAACGAGAGGTCATCGTCAAGTATTCTCCATCCAAGGTTATTGTAAAGGATGAGCAGCACTCTTTTAACGGCGGATATCTTTTTCTTCAACAGATATACTATGGGCTCAGACTCAATAAGCTTTGCACGGAAATATCCCGGAAACATAAATTCACATTTAATCTGAATTCAATACTTTCAAGATTGCTTTATGCAAGAATTATCTATCCCTCTTCAAAACTTGCAACCTTCCAGCTTTCTACGAGGTTTATTGAACAGCCTGATTTTGAACTCCAGCATATATACAGGGCGCTTGAGATCTTAGCGAAGGAAACTGATTTCATACAGTCATTCCTATACAAAAACAGTCTTAAAATTTCCAAAAGGAATACGGGCGTGCTTTATTACGACTGCACCAATTACTTTTTTGAAATCGAACAGGAAGAAGGACTGAAGCAGTACGGCCCTTCAAAAGAACATAAGCCAAACCCCATCGTACAGATGGGGCTGTTTATGGACGGTGACGGCATCCCTCTCGCTTTTAACATCAATAAAGGAAACACCAATGAACAGTTGACATTAAAGCCCTTGGAGAAAAAGATTCTATCGGATTTTGATCTTTCCAGGTTTGTTGTGTGCACGGACGCGGGGCTGGCCTCTCATGACAACAGAATGTTCAATGACAAGGGGGAACGATCGTTTATCACAACACAATCCATTAAAAAGTTGAAAAAGCATTTAAAAGAATGGGCTCTTGATCCAAAAGGCTGGTCTCTTGCCGGTGACGACAAAACATATGATCTTACTAAGCTTGATGAAAAAAAAGACATTGACAAGGTATTCTTTAAGGAACGCTGGATAAAGGAAAATGGGCTGGAACAAAAACTTGTTGTTACATACTCTGTTAAATACCGTGATTATCAGAGAAATATCCGAAACTCCCAAATAGAGCGGGCACAAAAACTGATTGATTTAAACCCAGGAAAGTTAAAAAAGTGCAACCCCAATGACTTCAAGAGGTTCATTAACAAAAGCCATTGCACTGCTGATGGTGAGGTTGCTGAGCGGGAAGTGCTCGGTATCAATACTGAACTCATTGCGAAAGAAGAAGCGTTTGACGGATTCTATGCTCTGTGTACAAACCTTGAGGATGAGGCTCCTGCAATCATCAAGGTCAACAAAAGGCGCTGGGAAATCGAAGAGTGTTTCCGGATCATGAAAAGTGAATTCAAGACAAGACCTGTGTACCTAAGTCGGGATACAAGAATAGAAGCCCACTTCATGACCTGCTTCATTGCTCTAGTCATCTACAGACTCCTAGAAAAGAAGCTTGAAAGCAAATACACCTGCCATGAAATCATTGATGGGTTAAGGGGTATGAACTTTATGGAGGTAAAAGCGGAGGGCTACATACCAACCTATACAAGAACTGATTTGACGGATGATCTCCACCGAGTGTTTGGCTTCCGTACTGACTATCAGATTGTCAGTATGAGGCAGATGAAAAAAATCTTTAAGGGTACAAAATCATAGATGTATTACTCACTTCCAACCAGTTAAGAAAAACCCGGTGACCCTTTACTTTCAAGGGATCCCGGGCTTTTTACTTGTTACAACTGTCAAAGACGGGTTTATACCACAACAACTCTGGCTTCGTCAATGGTTTTTATTGGCTATCAAAAAA
>CALGIY010000170.1 GCA_937914965.1 uncultured Thermoanaerobacteraceae bacterium
CTGGGAAGTAGATAGAACTGGGCCAGTGCTGCCACCCCGGCACTGCACAATCCCAACTCAGGAGAGCCTACTGGGGTTGTAGCACATTGAAAATCAAAAGCTGTTGTAGAGCTTCCATAAATTACCGGTGCACCCTTGTTGGCCAATTGTGAAAGTACAATACCACCTAAAACCTCTGCATTGTGGACAACCAGCGTCCCAGCAATGGTAACAGGAGTAGTTGCACCAGACATAGCCATTGATAGAATGTTGACAGGCAGCCCCACTTTGCCAAGTTCCATGATGATATCGCAGCTTTCTTGATGCAACTGAAGGGGGCTTTGTGGACAAGTTAGAGCGGAAACAATCGGTCTTCTGTTCAGTTCTTCCTTGCCTCCGACAACAGCCGCAGCCATTTCGACGTACTTTTTCGCGTTTTCACCACAGGTGAGGTCAATATGCATGCAGTGTTTAGTCGTATTGTTCAGAAATGCCTCGGCTTCATGAAGGTCAACAGAGGAATTCGGGCAATCCCTTGCCGAAACCGCGTGAGAGTAAACATCTACTCCATCCAGGTAATCAGCCAAAAGTGCTGTTTTTCCCACATCATCTTTTGTGGTGTCTCGTAGTTCACCTGTATCAATGTCAATAACCTGAATCCCCGCTCCGAATGTGGTGAAGTTTACTCTGGAACCATCCACAACACAGTCATTCTTGGGATCCCGACCTGCTAATATGATTGTGCTGGGAGCTGATTTAATAGCATCTTCAACCATGTATGACGGAATTCTTACAACACCTTCGCTATGGTCTACAAGTGCTCCCCCGTCTTTAAAAATGTTGCGTGCCTCTTCACTACCCACATGTAAACCTTCGTGCC
This sequence comes from uncultured Thermoanaerobacteraceae bacterium, assembly GCA_937914965.1. Taxonomy (GTDB): domain Bacteria; phylum Bacillota; class DSM-12270; order Thermacetogeniales; family Thermacetogeniaceae; genus CALGIY01. The sequence goes on from CALGIY010000170.1 coordinate 860, forward strand.
ATAGTACTTCCAGAGTAGCATAGTGAATTTGCCTTAACTCCTCTGCTGTGAACATGTCAATACTAAAACCTTCTTTGCGTGAATACCTGGAGCGTTCATTTCTTATAGTCACCAAATCACCTCCTTACCCACCAATTTACGACACATTAAAATAATCTCCCTTTTTAACCGAAATTGACTACCAGACATAACAACACTAACCAAACTACCTTAAAATCAAACCGACGCAATCTTTGAGGGCTCCTCATTAAAAAAAACATAGTACAATTTTAGCACACATTCTAAATCCAAAAATCATCCCCCAAATCTTTTGCCCCCGTAAAGAAATATTTTAACTCAACCTTAAGATTCTCGCTCAATACCAAATAAGGAAATGCACCTACATTTCCTTATTTGATATCTGGTTGGTAACAGACAAATGCACCTGCATTACCTATTACCAATCCTATTTGGCGCCAGCCATTTTAAAAATTGAGTATTGTTAGGGGTACTGAGTTATTAAAAATTATTCCGCGCTTTCTACTATCCTTCTTAATTCTTTCTTGACACCATTGTCTAGAGGTTCTGGTTGATGGTCATTCATAATCTGCTTGGCCTTTTCATTGGCACGTACTGCAGCATCCTTACCTCCGGTCTCCATCTCCCATGATTCACGCATTCTTCTGTCGAAAATACCTGCTCTGGCCTGTTCAGTATGCATATAATCCAAAGTATGCCTTTCGGTCAGGAAGTGTTTTCCACTACCGCCGCCAACTTTTCTAATCAGGTCAACAGCAAGAGTATCATCTGTAACATCTACACCTTTAACCGCTCTCTTGACCATGTGGGAAATTGTATTATCGATAACCAGTTGAGCGTAACTAAAGGTAACCCCTAACTCTAGCATTCCCATACCGTAAAGCATATTAGCTCCTGCCAGGGCTGGCAACAAAGCAGTCATTGTCTTTTCGGATCCGGCCTGGACATCAGAGAGTTTGCTATCAGCCTATGTCCCGCCAACATAACTGGGAAGTAGATAGAACTGGGCCAGTGCTGCCACCCCGGCACTGCACAATCCCA
>CALGIY010000171.1 GCA_937914965.1 uncultured Thermoanaerobacteraceae bacterium
AGGTTTTGAGGTATTTGACCTTGGAGTTGACGTACCTACCAGTAAATTTGCTGAGGAAATTAAGAGACTTAAACCGAATATTGTTGGAATCTCTGCGCTGCTCACATCAACTGTTGGACGGCAAGAGGAAATTATCGAGTATTTAAAGGAATCAGGTATGCGGGATCAGGTAAAAGTCATGATCGGCGGAGCACCTATCAGTCAAAGTTGGGCTGACAAAATCGGTGCCGACGGTTACGCTGAAGACGCCATCAATGCTGTAAGAGTTGCCAAAGACTTGCTGTAAATATAGGTGATTAGACATAGAAATTGTCTGAGCAAATAAAAGAAGGGGTGATTATCTGTGAAATTTGAATTGATATCAGATGCTGAAATTCTGAAAATGCGTGAAGCAACAATGCATATTCTCAATAATATTGGTATCGCTACCACTTCAGATAAGTTTCGCAGTTTCCTGCTGGATAACGGTTGTAAAGAGAAGAATGGGCGTATTGTCTTCCCACAGCCTGTTATTGACAAGGCCTTAAAGACTGTTCCTAAAGAGTGGACAGTTACCGGTAGGGGTGGCTATACTGTCGAAATGGGTAAGAACAAGGCTAATGCTCAGGTCTGTATCGGTATGCCATCAATGATGGATCTGGATACAGGGGAGAGAAGGGACGCTACCCTCAAGGACCTTGAAGATTTCACCCGGTTAGCTGACGCTTTGGACCATATCAATATTGCAGCACCGATTTTCCCCAAAGACGTTCCCCAGGAGTCCCTGGTAACACTGGAAACAGCTACACTGCTGCGTAACTGCAACAAACCTTTCCGCCTCTGCCTGGAGTCTCATGATGAATGGCCTTATGTCCATGAGGTCCTATTGGCTGTAGCTGGAAGCGAAAAAGAGTTGAAGGAAAAAGGGTTAGGTTATTATGAGGTATCACCATTAAGCCCGCTTGATTACGGTAAGGGACCTGCCGAAGCACTGATGGATGTTGTTGAGGCAGGGCTTCCCCTGGGAATGGACCCCGCACCTTTGATGGGAGCAACATCTCCTATCACAATTGCAGGAACTGTTGCTCAGCATATGGCAGAACTTCTGGTGGGCGTTATGACCAGCCAGTTGATGGATCCTGGCCATCGTGTAATTGTATCACCTAGATCCGGTGGGCTTATGGAAATGAAGTCTGGTGTAGCTCTGTGGGCCATTCCTGAAATGGGTCTTGGTGGAGGTCTCAACGTTCAGCTTGCAAAATCCTTTGGTCTGCCAGCAGGCTGCGGCTGCTATACAGGGGCTTCCAAGGTTGCTGATGCTCAGAGCGGGTATGAACACCTCTACAATGCATTAATACCTGCATTACTCGGCATTGATGTTTGTGGTTCTGCTGGTTCTGTGGATAATGCTTTAATCGGTAGTTATGAAATGCTGGTTATCGATGATGAATTATCTTCCGTTGTTCAGTGGACGATTGATGGTATTAACGTTAACGACGATACATTAGCTCTTGAGGTTATTGAAAAAGTAGTTAATGGTGATGGTAACTTCCTCGGTGAAAAACACACCAGGAAACATCTGAGGTCTGGGAAGGAAATCTGGAAACCAGTTATTTGTGAGCGTGCTCCCTATGAAACATGGGAGGGCAAGGGCCAGAAGAGACTTGAAGATGTGGCCAAAGAGAAAGCAAAAGCAATTCTTGCATCACATGAGGTTGAGCCACTGAGCAAGGAAGTGGACGCTGAACTGAATAAAATTATCAACAGGGCTCAGAAAGCACTGGAGGATAAGTAACAAGCAAGTAACTGAAAATCGGGCTACAGAGATTACCGCTGTAGCCCGGTAATTAAATCAAGAGGAAAAGGCACTCTCTGAGGAGGGATGGTTGATAATGCGTATCGTGGGTGAATTAATCAATGCCAGCCGCAAGGCGGTAGGCGCAGCGATTAGCGCACAGGATGCTGAAGCGATCAAAAAATTGGCTGTGGATCAGCACAATGCTGGTGCTGACTACATCGATGTCAACGCAGGGATCTTTGTTGGGCAGGAGGCTGACTATCTGCAGTGGCTTGTTAAAACTGTGCAGGGAGCCGTTGATGCCCCCTGCTGTATTGACAGCCCTGACCCAGAAGCTATTGAAAAGGCCCTTTCTGTTCACAAAGGGACAGCAATGATCAACTCTATTTCTTTGGAAAAAGATAGATATAATGCTCTTTTACCGGTTCTTGCCGGAACCGACTTAAGGGTTGTTGCACTGTGTATGAGTGACGAGGGAATGCCAGAGACCACTGAGGACAGGGTCAAGATTGCTGATAAACTGATCAATGATCTTGTTAAAAACAATGTCTCACTGGATAACATTTATGTGGATCCGCTGGTACAACCTGTTTCTACAAAGAGTACCTTTGGGTCGGAGTTCTTAAATGCTGTTGACGAAATTATGACAAGGTTTAAGGGTGTTCACACCATTTGTGGGCTCTCCAATATCTCTTATGGGCTGCCGCTGCGCCCGATGCTGAATCAGACTTTTGCAGTGATGGCTATTGCCAGGGGATTAGACGGTCTGATTATTAACCCCCTGGATAGTAAGATGATAAAAAATCTTATTGCAGCGGAAACACTTGCAGGACGCGATGATTATTGCATGAACTATCTAAAGGCTTACCGCAAAAAGAAGTTCGATTAAATAGAAGTACTGCCGAACAGCAGTTGACAGCTCCGGGGGCATATGAAAGTAGCGGGTTCAAGAATTATTGTTAGATATTCCTGAACCCGCTATTTAATACCGGATGAAAAAGTAAATAATATTAATTAATTAGGACTCTTTCATGGTACCAGCATATTAACCTGACTGGGGGTATTTATATGGAAAAAAGAGGTCAAATCAACCCGGCTGTATTTTGGCCGGCTTTGATTGTTGTGCTTGGTTTGAGTGTGCCGCTTGCCATTTGGCCCGAAGCAGGAGAGGTTGCTGTAATGAGCTGCTGGTCCTTTATAACCTCAAAGCTTGGTTGGTTTTTCCTGCTTTTCGGGGCATTTTGTTTTGTTGTTTTGATGTGGTTTGCTTTTGGTAGATATGGGCATGTGAAGCTCGGCGATGCGGATGATGAACCTGAATTCTCCAACTTTAGCTGGGTTGCAATGCTTTTTGCGGCAGG
>CALGIY010000172.1 GCA_937914965.1 uncultured Thermoanaerobacteraceae bacterium
CTTGGCCAGCGGCCCTACATAGAGAACAGAATTCATAAAGGGGATCGAGATCACCACACCACAGATAAATGAAAGAATCCCCACCCAACCGTGCGAGCACCGCTCTAGAGCAGGCTTTTGCTGGTGGTAGAAGAAATCGCAGAGCACCACCCCAAGCCAAGGCGCCACCCAGTAGGAAAGGAGCAGCAGGAAGTTGCTGTAGGTATCTGCCAGCTTACCGGTGCCGAAAGAAACCAACAGCATTGCGGTTCCGCCGATCACAACCGCAGCAAGCCAGCGCTTGATCGGAATACCCATAGCCTGCATGGCCAACCCACCGCTGTACATAGAAACCGCATTGATTGGGAAAATGCTGAGGATAATGGTCAGCAGAGCAGGGATCGTAAAGACACCCATCAGTGTGGCGAAGAATTCCATGGGTCCTGTCTGGGTGCCCAGCGATGCGGTCAAGGCGCCGAGAATCTCCAGCCAGATGGTAACAGCCAGCATCCCCAGATAAGTAAAACGCCAGACCTTGAACTTAGAGGTATTCTCAGGCAGGTACCTGGAATAGTCAGCTCCGATGGGAGTATAGCTGATCTGATAGGAAAAAGTAGCAGCAACAGCGAGGATAAATACCCCCCAATTAAACCCTCCTGCAGCATGGCCATTTACAGCAATCACAGCTGGCAGGTTTTTTAAGGCCACTACAGTCACCATCAAGAACAAACACCCTACAATAATCGACATCCAGTGGGTAAAGGTATGAATAAAGTTGTAACCATAAATGGCAATCAACAAACTGGCCAACGTCAAAATGATCAGGGCGGCATGATAACCCAGAGGCAGTATCATCCGCAGTGCCATCACCGCCAACACCAGGTTGACTGCCAGCCAGCCGGTGTTATTCATTAAATTGAATATCGACAGCCCTGCCACACCCTTTTTACCAAAAACACGCCTGCTGCCAGGTATGATCGGCTGCCCCAGGCTGGGGCCCATTGCTGACGTCATAGCCAAGAAAGCTGCACCGGTGACATTACCAATGATAATAGCCAGAATGGCATACTTGAGCGACAGCCCGAACTCAATCCCCAAAAACCCTGTAAACCAAGTAACAACATTGAGATTGGTGGCAAACCAAAGCGTAAACATCTGCTTTGGCTGCCCATGCCGTTCTTCTTTCGGAATCTTCTCGACTCCAAACGGCTCAACCTCCATCACCTTTTCCTGATAAACCGTCTCTGACAAAGCTATCACTCCAGTCAATTAGAATAAAAAACTAAACTGATCTCAGCGGTCAACCTCAGGCAATTCCGAAAAACTTGGCCGCTGCCTGAGCAGAACAATCATTTCCACAGGCAGCACATTGGTGCTCACCCTCATTATCGCCAAGGAGAGATCTGGCTGTTTCCGGATCAATCGCCAGTTCGATTTGCTTTTTCACATCACATCTCACCCGGGCCTGAGCCATCCCCAGGTCACGCTCCCAGGCTGCCTTGTTTCCATTAGCCAGGTCGGCCGCATGGGCAGCAATCCTGGTAGTAATCACACCAGTTCTAACATCATCCTCTGTTGGCAGACCCAGGTGTTCTGCAGGGGTTACATAACAAAGAAAATTGGCACCAACTGTCCCGGCAAAGGCTCCGCCGATAGCAGCTGCCATGTGGTCATACCCGGCAGCAACATCGGTGGCCAGTGTTCCCAGGATATAATAGGGCACATTATGGCATAAACTTTTCTGCAGCTTCATGGTGGTCTCCACCTGGTCGAGGGGCACATGTCCGGGGCCCTCCACCATCACCTGAACACCTGCATCTAGAGCCCGAGCCACCAGCTCCCCAGCAACAATCAAGCCTTTCATCTGGGAGCCATCCAAAGAATCAGCGATCGATCCAGGCCGTATGGCATCCCCCACACTGAGAACCACATCATACTTGCGCAGGATCTCCAATACCCTGTCGAACTGATCATAGAGGGGATTCTCCTTTTGGTTGTGCAGCATCCAACCAGTGAGAAAGGACCCTCCCCTGCTGACAATATCAGTCACCCGCCCGTTCCGCTGCAGGCATTCCAAAATTTCAAAGTTTAAAGCGCTGTGCACCGCCATAAAATCGATGCCATCAGCCGCCTGTGGGAGCTGGCCGTGCTCCGCTCGGGCGACCCCGCGCTGGGCATGGACCGTGAGCAGCCCGGGCGCCACGTCAACTTCGACGTGGTGGGTTACGTGATGCTGGCCAGCCAGACGCTCAAGGCCGGCCTGGAAAGCCTGGCGCGTTATTACGCGGTGATCTCGGACGCCATCACGCTCGAATTCGAACCCGTGCCCGAAGGCTGCTGGCTGGCGATCGACCTGTTCGGCAACGCACAACCCCTGCCCCGCCAGCGGCTTGAATACAGCCTGCTCACGGTGGCCACG
>CALGIY010000173.1 GCA_937914965.1 uncultured Thermoanaerobacteraceae bacterium
GTGCTGTGGTGAAAAACATTGAAAGTTTTATTTTTGCGGAGGAACTGGAATATGTCACCCCGTTTTTTACTGCCCGGCAGCCCTTTGAAGATACAATGGTCAAGCTTATTGGAAAAAGCCGCATCTGGGGAAAGGGAACAAATATCGGAACCGCAATTTCTACGATGCGTGAGAAATACCCCCTGCTTCTGACATCAAATACAGTTGTGATTATTGTCAGCGATACCAAGACTCTAGAAATAGATATGGCAGGGGATGAGATTAGCAAACTTAAAGGGCTGGTCAAGGATATACTTTGGCTGAACACAATCCCCCAGGATGAATGGAAGGACCTGATGTCTGTTCAGCTCTTCAAGCGTCATTCCCAGATGTATGAGTGCTATACCCTGGCACATCTAGAAAGAATTATCAGAAAACAATTTCTCAGTTGATCAAGCAGGTGACGATGGTGGAACAAAACCTTAGTTATGAAAAGTTGGCCTCGTTTTATGACCTTCTCATGCAGGGAATTGACTACGAGGCCTGGGTCAGTTATGTGGAAGCAGTAGTGGCTCATTTTGAGGGAAAAATATCCTCGATAGCGGATCTTGCCTGTGGGACAGGAAACTCGACTTTTTCCTGGGCGGAGGGTGATTATACCACCTTTGGTGTTGATTTATCTGCGGAGATGCTTGCTATCGCTAGGCGCAAAGCAGCTGACCGGGGGTGTAAGATTACATTCCTGGAGCAGGACCTGCGCTCCCTAGAACTCCCGGAAAAAGTGGATCTGGCTGTGTGTTTCCAGGACGGCTTGAACTACATCTTGGACCCCAGGGAACTGGCTGCGGCCTTTCAATCTGTCTTCGAAAACCTCAACAATGGAGGTTTTTTCATCTTCGATCTTAATTATCTGCCGCGGCTGTTACCAGAAAATGAAGAAATTTATAAAGCTGACGAAGACCAGTTTTCCCTGGCCTGGCGCACCAAGTATCTGGAAAAAGAACAGTTGTGGGAGATTGTGATTTCCGGAACGTTAAAAGGAGATGGGGAAGAAGACCATTTTTGTGAGACCCACAGGGAAAAAATATATGATTCTGCTGAGGTGTGGTCACTGTTGATTGACCATGGGTTTACGGTGTTGGGGACCTATCAGGCTTTTAGCTTTTCCCCACCACATGAACGCGCACCTCGCCTTGTTTATGCAGCACAAAAAACTGTACCAGGGAAGTGAGATTGTAGTATGAAACGCGGTAAATTTTATTTTATCACAGGCGGCGCTAGGAGCGGGAAGAGCAGTTTTGCTGAAAAATTAGCTGTACAATTAAAAAAAAGGGTAACCTATATCGCTACAGCGGAGGCGCTTGACGGTGAGATGGCTGATCGAATCAGGAAGCACAAGGAAAGACGCCCTGCTTCCTGGACCACCATTGAGGAACCACACCGGGTGACAGCAGTGCTGGAAGAGGTTGGTCAGCAAGAAGGAGTAATACTGATCGATTGTCTTACCCTCTTGGTCACCAATCTTCTTTTTTCATCTACTACTTCAGAACAAAAAGATGCGCAACAAAAAGAGCAGGACCTATTATCTGAAATTAGGCGCTTAGCCCAGGAAGCCCAGGAGTGCCAGGCAGATGTGATTATTGTCTCCAATGAAGTGGGTCTTGGATTGGTCCCAGAGTACCCGGATTCAAGGCTCTTTCGTGACCTGACTGGGTGGGCCAACCAAATCATGGCACAAGAAGCAGATCATGCGTATTTTTTGGTCTCTGGAATGGCTCTTGATATTAAACAGCTGCAGATTGATCCTGAAAAGCTATAATTATAACTAACTAAGAAGGGACATAAATGAAATATTTCTTGTGTGCACTTACATTTTTAACACGTATACCAGTTGGTACTAATAATATCTATGAACAGGATGATTTCCAGAAGAGTGTTTATTTTTTTCCCATTATCGGCTTGATTATTGGGGGGATCCTCGGGGGGAGTTATTATTTACTGGCCAAGATATTTCCTCAACCTGTAAGTGCAGCCTTACTGCTATTGATCTATGTATTTATTACAGGTGGCCTGCACCTGGACGGATTGACCGACACAGTTGACGGCATTTACGGCGGCAGGGACCGGGAAGATAGATTGAGAATTATGAGGGATACACATCCCGGGGCCTTTGGCGTGATTGCTGCTGTACTGGTTCTTTTACTTAAATACAGCCTTTATACCCAGTTAGATCTTAAACTGCTTTTTTATCTGTTTGCTGCTCCTGTTCTGGGAAGGCAAGCAATGGTATGGCTGCAGATTATTTTTCCCTATGCTCGTAAAGAAGGCCTGGGCAAACTGTTCACTTCTTATGCTAACCTCCCGCTGTTTGCAGTGACAACCGGAATAACTCTTGTGATTCTTATTTCTCTGTTGAAAGTAGCGGGATTATATCTTTTCTTATTGACAGGAATCTTCAGTTTACTTCTGGCCTGGTATTTTTCACGGATGTTAGGTGGACTTACTGGAGATACCTATGGCGCTTCCTGTGAACTAACAGAGATCTTCGCTCTTCTTATAGCACTACTTCTCGTATAATAATCTTATTATTACCATCAAACAGGAGGTTTTTTGGTTGACCAGAGTACTTCTTGTACGCCACGGCGAAACTGTCTGGAATCATGTTTCCCGTTACCAGGGGCATACAGACATCGAACTCAGCGAGACCGGCAGGGAACAGGCCAGGCTGTTATCAAAAAAGATGGCTTCAGAAAAAGTGGATGCCGTTTATTCCAGTGACTTGAAGCGGGCCTATGAAACTGCATCGATCTTGGCTGCTCCCCATCATCTGCAGGTGCAGACGACAAAAAACTTGCGGGAGATTAACTTTGGTGCCTGGGAAGGATTAACATATCAAGAGATTATGGACAAGTACCACGACCTGGCAGCAAAATGGTACAAGTATCCTGCCCAAGTACGGATCCCCAGTGGTGAAACATTTGCTGAGTTGAAAGAAAGGTCATATCATGCCATTCTGGAACTAGCGCAGCGACACGATCCGGGGTCGATCATAGTGGTTGCCCACGGCGGCGCTATTAGGGCGATTATCTGTGGCCTTTTAGATATCGATCTAAATTACACTTTTCGTATTCGCCAAGACAATACTGCCCTCAATATCATTGAATATTACCCAGGGAACCCTGTTCTTTCGTTGTTGAATGACACCAGTCATTTGCAGGGGTATTAAATTATTGTTTACCTAGGGTAAAGATGCTAAAATGAATGTCAATAATCGGGGAACAGAAAGGAGACTTAATTATGACTGAAGATAGATTTGCAAAAATAGGCCTTACATTTGACGATGTGCTTCTCGTACCCGGAAAATCCTCTATTCTCCCCCGGGAAGTGGATATTGCCACTTATCTGACAAAAGAAATCAAATTGAATACTCCTATTATCAGTGCGGGGATGGATACTGTGACTCAGGGTAGAATGGCCATTGCCATGGCCCGAGAAGGTGGATTAGGGATTATCCATAAGAATATGAGTATCGAACACCAGGCAGTTGAGGTGGACCGGGTTAAACGGTCTGAACATGGTGTGATCACAGATCCTATTTTTCTTAGCCCCCAGCATTTGGTCAGCAATGCCTTGGAACTGATGGAGCACTATCACATATCAGGTGTCCCTATCACAGTCAATGGCAAGTTGGTAGGTATTATTACCAACCGGGATATTCGATTTGAGGATAACTTTAACCGTCCCATTAGTGAAGTGATGACAAAGGATAAGCTGATTGTATCTCCTGTGGGGACTACACTGCAGGAGGCTAGGAGTATTCTCCGACAGCATAAGATTGAAAAGCTGCCTATTGTTGATGATGAGTACAACCTACGAGGCCTGATTACCATCAAGGATATCGAAAAGGTGCGCCAGTATCCTAATTCAGCAAAAGACGAAAAGGGTCGATTAAGAGCAGGTGCGGCCATCGGTGTGAGCCAGGATTATAAGGAACGCTTGAGTGCCCTCGTGGGTGCAGGAGTTGATGTCATCGTTGTGGATACTGCACATGGTCACTCTAAAGGTGTCCTGCAGGCAGTAGAAACTATAAAGAGCATGTACCCGAGCCTGATGCTTATTGCTGGGAATATTGCAACAGCAGAGGCCACAAGGGATCTGATTGAGGCAGGGGCTGACGCGGTAAAGGTAGGTATTGGCCCTGGGTCTATCTGCACTACAAGGGTTGTAGCGGGAATTGGTATCCCTCAAATAACTGCGATACAGGAATGCTCTGCAGAAGCTAATAAATATGGCAAACCTGTTATTGCTGATGGTGGCATCAAATATTCTGGAGATATCACCAAAGCCCTAGCTGCTGGGGCGAGCACAGTCATGTTGGGCAATTTGCTGGCAGGTACGGAGGAAAGCCCGGGAGATGTGGAGATCTACCAGGGAAGGAAGTATAAGGTTTATCGTGGGATGGGATCGATGGGAGCTATGCGCTCTGGTAGTGCCGACCGGTATTTCCAAGAAAAAACTGCTGATAAACTTGTGCCTGAGGGTGTTGAAGGGCGTGTACCTTATCGCGGTCCGGTTTCTGAAATTGTTTACCAGTTAATCGGGGGACTGCGCGCCGGTATGGGTTACTGTGGTGTGAAAAATCTAGAAGAACTTAAAACCAAAACAAAATTTATCCGCATTACTAACGCCTCCTTGCGTGAGAACCACCCACACAGTGTGGACATTACTAAAGAGGCCCCGAACTATAGTTAATAGAGAATAACCGGAAAGAGGATGGGTTATGTTTCAAACTGTAGATGATCTTCAAAATAGACTGGCTGAATGTAATTACCTTACCGACCGGCATACGGCTACAGTGGTTTACCTGGCTATAAAGCTGCAAAAACCCTTGTTGGTGGAAGGACCTGCTGGTGTCGGGAAAACAGAACTGGCTAAAGTGCTTGCTTCAGCTACAAACAGCAGATTAATTCGTCTCCAGTGTTATGAAGGACTAGATGAAGCCAAAGCCTTGTACGAATGGAACTACCAGAAACAGCTTCTCTGCCTTCATATGAAGCAAACCCAGAGTAAATCCTGGCAGGAAGCCAAGTATGATATTTTTACCCCGGAGTTTCTCCAGTGCCGCCCACTGTTGGAGGCGCTGGAATCCGGGGAAAATACTGTATTACTTATTGATGAGGTCGATAAAAGCGATGAGGAGTTCGAAAGCTTCCTGCTGGAAATTCTCTCAGATTACCAGGTTACCATTCCGGAGTTGGGAACTATCATGGCAAAACAGATCCCGCTGGTAGTGCTTACCAGTAACAGCTTCCGAGATTTCGGTGATGCTCTCAAAAGGAGATGCATCCATCTTTACCTCGACTATCCGACCTTTGAACGTGAATTGGAGATCGTTAACTTGAAAGTACCAGGGATCGGAAAAGCCTTAGCACAGCAGGTCGTTTGCTTTATCCAGTTGCTCCGCAAGCAGAACCTGAAAAAGGCCCCTAGTATTGCTGAAGCCATTGATTGGGGCCGGGCACTTCTGGCCCTTGATATCCAACATATTGACACGGAAATAGTGCAGAACACCCTGAACATCCTTTTAAAGTACCAGTCAGATATCGAAAAGATCCTTCCCAAGATCTCCTCCTTACTTCCAGATGATTAGGAGGGGAAAGCTTTGCTTGAGGAAAGAATTTTGGAATTCAGCAGGCTTCTGCGTCAAGGCGGTATCAATGTTTCGCTCACCCAAATTACCGCGGCTTTAGAGTCCGTTGCTTTAATAGGCCTGACTCGGGATGATTTCCACTCCGCTCTTCTCTCCACACTGGTTACAGATCAGATGGACCAACCCCTTTTCGACAAATTGTTTCGTTTGTATTTTTTAATTCTCTCCAAAAGACACCAGCAAGTGCATGCCCAAAATTCTGGTGAGGTGGATGAGGTGTATACTTCCCCTAAACTGGTCCAGAGCATCGATGGTAAAGGGATAGGAAGAGGTGGAGGAGCTACCCCTTACATCCTGCTGGTAAAGGCGGTCAGGGAATCTAATTATCCCCTGCTGCGGCGCCTGGGGGAGATGGCAGTCACTAATTTAATCCCCCTTGAACAGGATGCAGTAAAGGACCTGGACAATCTTGTAGATCAGGCGAAAGTAAGTCTCGGATGGTACCAGGCAGTCAACACATTAGAAAGGCTTAGGCTTCAAGAAAGGGTCAGTGAAGGCTCTTATTCCAGGTGGATGGACAACATATCATTTCTGGAAGGATATATCGAATCCCTGCTAGAGGACCTTTTGGTGAAAGCTTATGGTATTGATGTCCTGGAGGAACTAGCAGTTGCTGCGAATCTCAGGGAAAGGGAGTTCTATCAACTGGACAAAATAGAAGTCCAGGAGATACGGAAGCGGATTACCAAGTTGGCTCGTAAACTGGCTACCAAATATGCCCGGCGCTACCGCAGGGCAAAGCATGGTAAAATCGATCTGCGGAGAACGGTCAAAGAGGCCATGGTGACCGGAGGAACTCCTGTGCGTCTGAAGTACAGGAAACGGGTGATTAGCAAACCAGAACTGGTCTTATTGTGTGATGTTTCTGGTTCAGTAGCGTTATTCAGTGGTTTTATGTTGCAGCTGGTTTATACAATTCAGAAAAGGTTCAGTCAGGTTAGATCCTTTCTCTTTGTTAACACCATCGATGAGGTTACTGAATACTTTAAAAATAATGATATTGAAGAAGCATTAGAACAATCTTTTGCCAAAGCAAGGTATGCTATGAGCCCATTTTCTAAT
>CALGIY010000174.1 GCA_937914965.1 uncultured Thermoanaerobacteraceae bacterium
CTCTTTCCCTACACGACGCTCTTCCGATCTGTATCTACATCATTGACCTTCAAAAAACTGTAAAAAAAATCGAGGAGTCCAGTAATTTTATCAAAGATGTAGTAAGCCAAGGAAAAAGTGTGCTATTTGTTGGCACAAAGAAGCAAGCCCAGGATTCCATACGAGAAGAGGCCGAAAGATGTGGCATGTTTTATGTCAATATAAGGTGGCTCGGTGGAATGCTGACCAATTTCGCTACCATCAGGAAACGGGTGGAGCGTCTGCGGGAACTGGATAAAATGGAGGAGACAGGACATTTAGAACTTCTTCCCAAAAAAGAGGTGTCTAAGCTTAAGGTAGAAAGGGAAAAGCTCTACCGTTTTTTGGGGGGAATCAAGGATATGAATGCATTGCCAGGTGCAATATTTATTGTGGATACCAGAAAAGAACAGATCGCGGTCCGAGAGGCACGGAAATTGGGGATACCTACAGTGGGTATTGTGGATACAAACTGCGATCCGGATGAAATCGATTATGTTATTCCTGGCAACGATGATGCTATCAGGGCAGTACGCTTGCTTACCTCAAAAATGGCAGATGCTGTTCTGGAAGCGAAACAAGGCGAGCAAGTAGAAGAAGAACAACATCAAGAGTAAATATTTCGGAGGGGATCCTTTTGATTAAAGCTGAACTAGTTAAACAATTACGCGAACGGACAGGCGCAGGGATCATGGACTGCAAGAAAGCGCTGCAGGAGGCAAAAGGGGATCTGGAAAAAGCCATTGTTTACCTTCGAGAGCGAGGACTTGCTGTAGCTGCCAAGAAGGCAGGGAGAGCCACCAAGGAAGGAAAAATCGAAGCTTATATTCATGCAGGAAGCAAAATTGGTGTGCTTATTGAGGTCAACTGCGAAACAGACTTTGTTGCCAGGACAGATGATTTTCAGCACTTGTGCCGGGAACTGGCTATGCAGGTGGCGGCAGCTAGCCCCAAATATTTGGAGCGACAGGATGTTCCCCAGGAACGGGTTGACTCTGAAAAGGAAATCATAGCGACACAGGCAAAAAATGAAGGTAAGCCTGAAAAGGTAATTGACAAGATCATCACGGGAAGACTGGAAAAATTCTATCAGGAAATTTGTTTCCTGGAGCAGCAATATATTAGAGACACAGATATTACGATCAGGGATCTGGTCAATAAATATATTGCTAAACTGGGAGAAAATATTGTTGTTCGTCGCTTCTGTCGCTTCCAGTTGGGTGAAGAAGGTTAAAATTTTCTCACTAGAGAAAGGATTTTCAATTTCTACGTAGAATGAAAATGGGAGGACAGGAGGTTTGCCGGTGGCGGCTCCTAAATATAGGAGGGTGGTTCTTAAGTTGAGTGGTGAAGCCCTTTCAGGTGAAAAGGGCTACGGTATAAACCACGATATCTTGAAATCAATCGCTCTTGAAGTAAAAGATGTTTATGACCAACATGTAGAGGTAGCAATTGTTGTGGGTGGAGGCAACATCTGGCGAGGGGTAGCTGGCAGTACTAAAGGGATGGACCGGGCGACTGCAGATTATATGGGAATGCTTGCCACTGTGATCAATGCTTTAGCCATGCAGGATGCTTTGGAAAAGCTGGATGTTGTAACCCGGGTACAGACGGCAATCGAAATGCGTGAAGTTGCTGAGCCGTATATTAGGCGCAGGGCAATTCGCCACCTGGAAAAAGGGCGTGTTGTAATTTTTGCAGGTGGAACAGGGAATCCCTTTTTCTCTACAGATACTACTGCGGCGCTTCGAGCCGCAGAAATTGAGGCAGAAGTTATTTTGATGGCCAAAAATGTGGATGCAGTGTACGATTCAGATCCCAAGACTAATCCCGGAGCTCATAAGTTCACTGAATTGATGTATATGGATGTCTTGAAAAAGGGTCTGGGAGTTATGGATTCCACAGCTACTTCCCTGTGTATGGATAATGAAATTCCCATCATTGTATTTGGTATCAAGAAAAGGGGTAATATTCTCCGAGCAGTGATGGGTGAAAAGATCGGTACAGTTGTAGGGAGGGAAAATAATGACTCAGGAAGTATTAAAACAGGTAGAAACGAAGATGAAGAAAACGGTTGAGGCCCGGTCGTCCTC
>CALGIY010000175.1 GCA_937914965.1 uncultured Thermoanaerobacteraceae bacterium
TTCTAGGGAGTGATTTCAGCTTTGATATTATCATTTTTAAGGGTTCTGGTGCCTTTGTTTGTGGGGAAGAGACAGCATTAATTGCTTCTATTGAAGGCAGCCCCGGGGTGCCAAACCACAGGCCACCTTATCCTGCTACCTCTGGATTATACGGCAAGCCTACAGTGATCGACAATGTAAAAACACTTTCTTATGTACCTCATATCATGCGACAGGGCGCTGACTGGTTTAAGAGCATTGGTACAGAAAACAGTCCAGGTACCGCTGTTTTTGCCCTGGCAGGGAAGGTTGTCGGAACTGGTTTGGTAGAAGTACCCATGGGCACAACTATCAGAGAGTTGGTTTATGATGTAGGAAACGGGATAAAAGACGAGAAGGTTTTTAAAGCAGTGCAAATTGGTGGCCCTTCCGGGGGATGCTTGCCTGAATCAGCCCTGGACCTGCCCATTGATTTTGATTCTCTCCAAAAAGCAGGAGCGATGATGGGTTCTGGGGGTCTTGTGGTTTTAAATGAAGATGACTGTATGGTCGAGATTGCTCGTTTCTTCCTGGACTTTACCCAGAAGGAATCCTGCGGGAAGTGCACCTTCTGCCGTTTGGGCACCAAACAGATGCTGGAAATTCTCACAGATATCACACAAGGAAAGGGGAAACCAGAGGATATAGATCTGCTCTGGGAACTGGCAGAGGATATCAAGATGGGTTCTTTATGCAGTCTGGGAAAGACAGCACCGAATCCTGTTCTTACAACCATTCGCTATTTCCGGGATGAATATGAGGCCCACATTGATGAAAAGCGCTGCCCGGGCTTGATGTGCAAGGAATTAATCACCTTTGTGATCGTACCGGAGAAGTGCAGCAAGCTCTGTGATGTTTGTATTGGCAGTTGTCCAACCGAGGCCATTTACACCAGACCCGATATGCTCAAAGCCATTTACCTGGACAAGTGTGTTAAGTGTAACAGCTGTGTGGTAGCCTGCCCACCCCAATACAAGGCGGTTATCAAGGTATCTCCTCCGCTAGAGGAAAAGGAGGAAGGGGGCGAAAAAGATGAGTAAGGTCACCATAACCATCGATGAACAGGAATACCAGGTACCTGAAGGAGAAAAGCTGCTCTGGGCCGCCCTGGATTGCGGGGTATACATACCACACCTATGTGGTATTAGGGAAAAAGAACGCCCAGATGCCAGCTGCCGCCTCTGTTTTGTGGAAGTAGAAGGACTGCGGGACCCTGTAACATCTTGTACCCTGGAGGTCAAGGACGGGATGGTGGTAAGTACACGCACCCCCCGGGTTGACCGTTTGGTGCAGACCGCTTTTGAGCTGCTGCTTTCCAATCACAAGCTGCGGTGTGGTAAATGTCCTAAAAACCGCCAATGTGAATTACAAAAAATATCCAGGGAAAGAAAATTGAAATTGAAACTAACCCGGCTGCGACCATTACTTACTGAAGAACATATGGTAGATGAGACACCACAATCTTTTATTTATGACCCAAACAGGTGTGTGCTGTGGGGCCACTGTATTTGGGTAGATCGAAAAGTTGTAGGTGTAGGTGCGATCGGTTTTATCAATCGTGGTTTTGTGCGGAAGATGGGGACATTCGGTGATCTTCCACTGGCAGAGTCACCCTGCACGCAGTGCGGTGAATGTGTCAAGGTTTGCCCTGTTGGAGCACTGTCATTTAAAGAGGAAGCACAATAAAAACCGGGGAATTTTTCCCCGGTTGGGTGCATTGGTTTAGTTAAGACCGAAACTGGTTATCTGTCTGGAGACTGCGTTCGGCTCTTTCGATGGCGAGTTTTACCATATTACCACAGTCGCGGGATGGGACGCTGCCCCAACCCTCTGTTTGCACAAGATCAAGTACTCCCATTTCCTTAGCCAGTTCATATTTCAGTTCTTCAGACATTAAACCTTTGTTTCGACGTCCCATAAAAACCTCCTTTTGCACCCATTTTTATTGTTCAATTAAGAACGCACAATTATACAGCCAAAAAATGTTTTAAACTGTTATTTTTGACTTCAAAGGTAATCTATAATATAATTATTGAGTATATTAATCTCAGTATATTACTCATAATCTATCAATTATGTACACTTTTTTCAGG
>CALGIY010000176.1 GCA_937914965.1 uncultured Thermoanaerobacteraceae bacterium
CATTATATGTTACGTTCCAGAGAAGGTGTTCACCCCTTTTTTAAAACACAAGCCTGGCAAATTTTCTTTTACCGACTTGAATGATCATGCCGCTCTTTAGAGCTACACGGTATTCTAGATCAATTATTTTTTCTCCATCAATTTTAACCGCGCCCTGTTTTATTAACCGTTTACCAGCGGATGTACTATTAACAAGCCCGGCGAGAGATAACAGTTTAGGCAGCCAAATCATGCCCTCAGATCCCCTCTCACTCTCTGTCAGGAAGACATCAGGAATATCTTCAGGCATTTCACCTTTTTGGAAAACTGCAACGAATTCCTTTTCGGCTTCAAGGGCAGCTTCATTCCCATGAAACATTGTTACAAGTTCCTGGGCCAACTTCATTTTAGCGTCCCGTGGGTGCACCGCACCACTGGCCAGGCTGTCCTTAATCTTTTTGACCTCATCATTGGTTACTGGTGTAACTAGTTCATAATACCGCACAATAAGTTCATCAGTGATAGACATCGATTTACCATATATCTCCCTGGGAGACTCTGAAATACCAATGTAGTTGCCCAGGCTCTTGCTCATTTTTTGAACACCATCAAGCCCTTCAAGAATAGGCATTGTAATTGCCACTTGTGGTTCCTGCCCAAACTCACGCTGCAAGTCACGCCCAACCATAAGATTAAACTTCTGGTCAGTACCACCCAGTTCTATATCAGCTTTAAGAGCTACAGAATCATAGCCCTGCATCAGAGGGTAGAGGAACTCATGAATACCAATTGGTATGCCTTCTTTATAGCGGCGTTCAAAATCATCTCGCTCCAGCATTCTGGCAACGGTATATTTCGCAGCTAGAGTAACCACATCAGAGAAGGAAAGAGCTCCCAACCAGGTGCTGTTATAAACCAGCCGTGCCCGGCTCAGATCGAGAATCTTACCGACCTGGTCTTTATATGTTGCCACATTCCTCTTAATTTCCTCATCTGTCAGCTGCTTGCGTGTTTCTGATCGCCCCGAAGGATCGCCAATCCGCCCTGTAAAATCCCCCAAAATTAGAACAACATCATGACCTAATTCCTGGAGTTGACGCATCTTATGCAGAACAACCGTATGGCCCAGGTGAATATCAGGAGCGGTAGGATCCATCCCTAATTTGACTTTCAGTGGACTGTTTTCCTTGATGGATCGCTCAAGTTTTTTTATCAGTTCCTCTTCTGGAATAATCTCAGCTGTTCCTCTTCTAATGATCTCTAACTGTTTGTCAATATCCTTGACCAATTGTGACACTTGTAATCCTCCCCATCTGACTTGATAATCTTCCGTTTAAAATATCATTCTTTTGCCCTTCTTACAAGGGAACTAGCCTGGTGCATCACTTGTGTGAATCTTGCAGCCAGAAATGTTTATAGATTGGCCTCAAGAATTTTAACCAGGTCTGAATAGAAGACAGTCCGCGGATTTGCCGCCAGAGAGCCAGAGGGAAGCGCAGCCTCTGCCAGTCCCGGGATATCTTCCTCCTGCAGCCCAACCTCTCTTAGTTTTGCAGGGATCTGCATGCGTTTCTGAAGCACCTGAACAAAATGCACCAGACGTCTAGCAGCATCATCAGAGCTGTCATCTGCATCTGCAATATGCAGCTCCCTTGCCACCCGGGCATACTTTTCAGCAACAGTGGTCAGGTTGAACTCCATCACTTGGGGGAGCAGAACAGCACAAACCAGACCATGTGCAAGATGATAGCGCATTCCTACCGGATGGGCGAGAGCATGTACTGCACCTACCCTGGCATTATTTAGAGCAATCCCTGCCATCAAACTTCCCATGGATACATACTGGCGGGCTTCCTTATCTCTACCTTTAGAATATGCCGAATAAAGGTTCCGGCAGATCAGAA
>CALGIY010000177.1 GCA_937914965.1 uncultured Thermoanaerobacteraceae bacterium
TACTGCGAAAAAGGATGGGGTAAAACCCACTGGGAACGGGAGACGGGAATCCTTCCGCTACCGCCCGATACCTCGGATGTCGACCACTTATCTGGCTGCTGGAGAACACTTCCCGGATGAGATTATCCGGGAGACCGGTAATGGACTGTTCGTCCGCCGGATGGGTGGAGGCCAGGTGAACACCACCACCGGGGACTTTGTTTTTGAAGTCTTGGAAGGCTACCTGATCGAGGATGGAAAAGTGACCACTCCGGTCCGGGGTGCTACACTGACCGGTAATGGGCCCGAGGTCTTGAGAAAGATCGACCGGGTGGGGAATGATGCAGGTTTTTCGATAGGTACTTGTGGCAAAGACGGGCAGGGTGTGCCTGTTTCCGATGCCCAGCCCACGATTAGGATCCCGGATCTTGTTGTGGGTGGAATATTGGAAGAAGAGGGGGATACCCTTGAGTAATCAGAAGCTTAAAGATCGAGACCTGGTTGCTGCGGTGATCGAAGCAGCACGATTGAAGAAGGTGGATTCAGCTGAGGCCTTTTTCAACATGGAAGAGGAACTGACCATTGAGGTCAGAAACGGAGAAGTGGAAAACTTAAAGGTTGCCCGGGATGAAGGCTTTGGTATCAGGGTAATCCAGGGGGAGCGAATGGGGTTTGCCTATTCCACCGGTTTGACCCGGGATGATGTTCAAGTTACCCTGGATGCTGCTCTAGCTAATGCCCAGGTGGCGAGTGCTGACCCTTACTACCAGCTCCCAGAACCAGTTAAAACCTATCCGGAATTGGATTTGGATGACCCCCACCTTCAGGAGGTTACACTGGAAGAAAAAATCGAGATGGCACGCCAATTGGAAAGGAGCGGCCGCTCCTTTGACCCCCTGGTGCAGCTTACTGAAGCGGCAACTTATACGGAGGTCAGTTACCAGACGGCCATTGCCAACACCAATGGTGTGCTCTTGGCATCGAATGGTGCATTCTGCGGGGGAGCGGCAGCCTTTGTGGCCGGAAAAGATGGTGAGCTGCAAACAGGCTTTGAGCTGGATTATGCACGCAAGATAGCAGAACTGGACCCCCAGGCCATTGGTCGTGAAGCAGCCAGAAAAGCGGTGCAGATGATCGGATCCCAAGTACTGCCGACCAAGCGTGTCCCTGTGGTTATTGACCCCTTTGTGGTGATCAGCTTTCTGGGGATGTTGGCCTCAGCCATGACGGCGGAAGCTGTACAAAAAGGGCGCTCCCTTTTTTCCGGTAGGGTTGGGGAAAGGGTGGCCTCCAGCGGGGTGAACATTATTGATGATGGTGCACTACATGACGGTGTCCTGAGCGCTCCCTTCGATGGTGAGGGTGTGCCTACCCAAAGCACCACTCTTATTGATGATGGTGTCTTGCAGGGCTTTTTGTACAACTCCTATACCGGCGCCAAAGATGGTGTCCCTTCCACCGGGAACGCGGTGCGGGGCTCCTTTCAGTCACCACCACAGAATGGGAGCACGAATTTTTACCTGGCTCCAGGTAGCCGGACCCCAGAAGATATAATCAGAGAAACAAATGAGGGCTTTTACCTCAATGAAGTGATGGGCATGCATACCGCCAACCCCATCTCCGGGGATTTTTCCCTTGGAGCGGCAGGAATTTGGATTGAGAACGGAGAATTAACTAAACCGGTGAGGGGAATGGTAATAGCTGGTAATATCTTGGAACTGCTCGAACGCGTCGATGCTGTAGGCAGTGACCTGCGCTTTTTTGTCAGCAAAGGAGCCCCTACCATCCGGGTGGCCAATCTGACCGTCAGCGGGCAGTGAAATTATTAGATCATTATAGTAGAATGAGGTGAGAGACACCTTGGCGAGGGTGCTGGTACTTCATGGACCGAACCTCAATCTATTGGGGGAGCGGGAAGAGGAGATCTACGGCAGGATGACCCTGGATGAATTAAACCGCGAGCTGAAGGAACAGGGGAAGGCTGCTGGGATTGAGGTGGAAACCTACCAGTCCAACCACGAGGGGGATCTCATCGATCAGATTCACGCCTCCAGGGGAAGATTTGATGTGCTGATCATCAACCCTGGTGCGCTTACCCATTACAGTTTTGCGCTTTGTGATGCTATCAGAGCAGTGCGCCTGCCGGTTGTCGAGGTACATTTGAGCAACATTTATTCTCGTGAACCCTGGCGCCGCCGCTCGGTTGTGGCACCTGCTGCCTGGGGTCAGGTCTGCGGGTTTGGACACTTGAGCTACAAACTGGCCTTAAGTGCAGCAAGTAATCTTATCAATAGAAAGGCAGAGTCAAATGACCGCTATTTACCATAAACGATTGGAGAAACTGCGTCATATCTTGGAAGAGCAGCAGTTGGAAGCGCTGTTGATTGCACAGCCGGAGAATGTTTGGTACACCAGCGGGTTTACCGGGGGTGATGGGCTGCTGCTGGTAACCCAGCAGGAAGCTTATCTCTTTTCTGACGGGAGATATGTGGAACAGGCAGCTCAGGAGGCACCTGACTGGAGTTTTGTTCGTTTTCAAAGATGCTTTACCAATGCCCTGGTAGATGTCACCCAGAAACTGGGGACTAAAGAGATCGGCTTTGAAAAGGATTTTCTCACCTACCAGCAGTGGGAGCAGCTCAGGGAGTGTTTTGACGGCAAGCTGCGCCCGGTAAAAGGTTTTGTGGAAAAATTGCGCATGGTGAAGGATGAATCGGAGATCGATTTGCTCCGGGAGGCAGGAATGATCACTGCCAGCGCTTTCCGCTACCTCTTGGGGGAACTGCGTGTGGGTATGACCGAACAGGATATTGCTGGCATCCTGGAATTCTTTATGCGGCAGCACAAAAGCGGGCCTCCGTCCTTTGAAACCATTGTTGCCTCTGGTGTAAGGGGAGCCTTGCCCCACGGCATGGCCACTGAGAAGAAGGTTCAGCGTGGTGAGTTCATCACATTTGATCTGGGTGCCACTTATCAGGGTTATGCCGGAGATCTGACCAGGACAGTTGCTCTGGGTACAGTTTCCGACAAGCAGCGAGATGTTTACGAACTGGTACGGGAGGCGCAGGAGCGCGGTATTGAGGCTGTCCGGGCAGGGGTGCGAGCAGCAGATGTTGATGCTGCAGCCCGCCAGTTTTTCGCTGAGGCCGGATATGGTGACTACTTTGTTCATTCCCTGGGCCACGGTGTAGGGTTAAATGTACATGAGGCCCCGAGGATTGCTCCGGGGCAAGATTTGGTGCTGGAGCCCGGGATGGTGATAACCATTGAACCAGGTCTTTATATCTCCGACTGGGGAGGTGTAAGAATCGAGGACACTGTGTTGGTTAAGGATCATGGCTGTGAAATTCTTACACCAGTAACCAAGAATCTGGTTGTGGTTTAAAAGGTTTTACGGTAAATCAGTGATAAAGTGAGGGCTGAGTAAATGGTTTCTACGAATGATCTGCGAACAGGTTTAACAATTGAGGTAGATGGGGATATTTTTAGTGTTGTGGATTTCCAGCATGTCAAACCTGGCAAGGGTTCGGCTTTTGTGCGCACCAAATTAAAGAATGTCCGTACTGGTGGGGTGGTGGAGCGCACCTTCCGAGCGGGAGAAAAAGTGGCGAGGGCACATATGGAAAGGAAGGAGATGCAGTACCTTTACAGGGAAGCGGAATCCTTTAATTTCATGGACAACCAAACCTATGACCAGGTCAGTCTTGCCCTGGATCAAATGGGGGATAGTGTCAAGTACCTCAAGGAAAACATGAACATCTTCCTGATTACCCACAATGAGGAACTGATTGGGATCGAATTACCCTATACTGTTGATCTCAAGGTGATTTCAGCAGCACCAGGTGTTAAGGGTGATACGGCCAGCGGCGCCACAAAGGCGGCAACCTTGGAGACAGGTTTGGTCATCCAGGTACCTCTTTTTGTGAATGAGGGTCAAATGGTGAAGGTGGATACCAGGACTGGGGAATACCTGGAAAGAGCTTAGGTTATAATAACAAAAGCGAGGAGGTTTGGAATGTGGATGATTTGCGAGAAAGAATAGCCTACCTACAGGGACTAGCAGAAGGCCTGAAGTTAGAAGAGGGCAAGGATGAGTCGAGAATCCTCAAACAGGTGATCGATATTATTGGCGACATGGCAGATGAGGTTGATGACCTGCAGATTGCTGTAGAGGACCTGGAGGATTACCTGGACAGTTTTGATGATGATCTTTTTGACGAAGATGACGAAGATGAAATAGATCTTGATCTCGACGATGTGGAAGATGATGAAGATCTCTGCTGCTGCTGCGAAGATGACGACATTGACTATGTAGAAGTGGAATGTCCTCAGTGCCATGATATTATCTGTTTTGAATCGGATATCGTCGATGATGAGGACATCATCGAGGTAACCTGCCCGAACTGCAGCAGGGTGGTTTACATCAATGATGGGTCGATGCCTGTACCTGAAGGCTCAAAGAAGGATGAAGGGGAAGACTCCTAAGTGATCATCTAAATTTAATAGTAAAATATCTTTCTTAACACCGCTTTGAACAAAGGCGGTGTTTAATTTTTTTCATAATCATGGTAATCAGGAAATATATATCAATTATACCGGATGGACAGGGGGGGGGGGGTCGGGGTCTCTACTTGCAGTTAATGGTCTTGCGGAAGTATTTCCCTACCTGGCGCCATCGATTCGGGAGATTCTCCAGGGGCTGACTGGTCCTGCTGTGGATGAACTGGAAGAGATCCGGCTGCGCTCAAACCGCCCTTTGGCTGTGCGTTTGAGTCAAAAGGATTATTTCTTGAACCCCCGTGGGGAGTTTACCAAAGTTCTTACTGGGGCTCATTATGTTTCCCCTGAAGAGATCCAGAAAACTGTGCAGTTGATCAGTCAAGGGTCTCTCTACGCTTTTGAGGAGGAGTTCCGGCAAGGGTTTCTGACTCTTCCTGGGGGACACCGGGTCGGTCTTGCTGGGAAGGCCGTATTGGATGGTGGTTACTTGAAGACTCTCCGGGACATCGGTAGTTTAAATTTCCGAATTGCCCGGGCGGTACTTGGTGCAGCTCATCCGCTGCTCCCCTTTGTGCTTGATTTGAGGGGTTTGCGCCCTTTTCATACACTGATCATTTCCCCTCCCTGTGCTGGGAAGACCACCCTGCTTAGAGACCTGGTGCGGTTGTTGAGTTACGGTATTCCGGAACTGCACTTCCCGGCCTTAAACGTTGGGGTAGTTGATGAGCGGTGTGAAATTGCAGCTTGTTGTGGTGGGGTTCCCCAGCATGACCTGGGACCCCGGGTAGATGTGTTGGATCGCTGCCCTAAGGCGGTGGGGATGATTATGCTCCTGCGCTCGATGGCACCTCAGGTGATTGCAACAGATGAAATTGGACGCGCTGCGGATGTCGACGCCATCTGGGAAATGGTTTATACCGGGGTCAGTATTCTGGCCACAGTTCATGCTTCATCATGGGGGGAACTGGAAGCAAGACCCTATCTGCAGGAACTGGTTGCCGGGGGGGTCTTTGAGCGCTATGTATTTCTAAGCAGGAGAGAGGGACCGGGCACCATTGAAGGCATCTGGAATGAACTACGACAGCCGGTCCTATCCCGCTGAAAACGAAGGGGGGAGCAGTGATGTGGAAAATGGTTGGGGCGCTGCTGGTGATTGCCTCTTTAGGGATGGCCGGAATCAAGATGGCATCTTCTTATTCACGGCGTACCACTGAACTGCGGTCCCTGCAGGATGCCTTGCAGATGTTGGATACTGAGATTCTTTATGCCGCTACCCCTCTTCCTGCGGCATTAAAAAAGATCGGCCAGACCGGTGTGGGTGTGACGGCACGCATTTTTAGTACAGCCGGGGACCTCATCGGCGCTGGCCAGGGCTGTACTGTAGCAGAAGCCTGGGAAAAGGCTCTTGTAAAGAATTGGCCTTTGAGCGCTTTGAACCAGGATGACTTTATCATTTTGTGCTCTTTTGGGGAACTGTTGGGGGGCTCGGATTGCCAGGAACAGCACAAAAATATCGTTCTCACCTCCCAGCACCTCGAAAAAGAAGAAGAAAAGGCGCGTCGTGACCAGGAGAAAAATATGCGCTTATGGCAGTACGGGGGGTTCTTATTGGGGATCAGCATTGTGCTGCTGCTGCTTTAAAAGGGGGACAAGCCAAAGATGGATGTTGACGTGATCTTTAAAATAGCAGGACTGGGGATTCTTATTTCAGTGCTGAACATCATCCTCAAGCAGGCTGATAAGGAGGCACAGATGCTGACACTGGCTGGTGTTGTCGTGGTTTTGATTGTGGTAGTGCAGTTGATCAACGAGTTGTTTAATGTAGTGCGCTCGGTTTTTCACCTCTTTTGAGGGGGTGAGTGAGCTGTGGAGATCATGAACATCGTGGGGTTTGCCCTGGTTGTAACTGTTTTTGCGGTGCTGCTGCGGGAGGGGCGTCCAGAGATGGCCCTGCTTTTGGCCTTGGGGTTCGGCATCCTGGTTTTTATTTTAGTTTTGGGGAAGATGGGGACGATTATCAATCTCTTCCGGGACCTGACCCGCAGTGCCCGGGTGGACGAACTTTACCTCACTACCCTCTTGAAAATCCTGGGGATCGCCTATATCGCAGAATTTGGCGCCCAGATCTGCCGGGATGCTGGGGAGGGCACGATAGCCAGTAAGGTTGAAATGGCAGGTAAGGTGCTGATCCTGCTGCTGGCTCTTCCCATCTTTGCTGCTGTTTTGGAAGTGGTAGTCCGGCTGCTTCCTTAGGTCACGTCTTTCAGGGAGGGGAGATCTTTGAGGGTAAAAAATATCATTTTTCTACTGTGCATTGTTCTTTGCTGTCTGCTCCTTCCGCGCCCTTCCCTGGGATCTGATCCAGAAACCATGATGTCAGACCAGTTTGATCAGTTGAACCTGGAGGACTTGGAAGTTTTTTTAAAGAAAGTGGACCAGGATATCCATGACCAGCTGTCTGGGATCAGCCTGACCAAGACACTGGAGTCAGTGCGCAAAGGGGAACTGGATCTGGACCTAACCGGCCTGTTCAAAGCCTTTCTCCGGTACTTCTTCCGGGAGTTTCTTACCCATACAGCACTGCTGGGCAAATTGATTGTCCTGGGAGTACTCCTGGCCCTCCTTGAGCATTTGCAGAGCGCCTTTGAGCAGAATACAGTGGCCAAGCTTGCCCACAGCGTTGGGCTGCTTTCCCTGCTTACCGTGGCTCTCAGTTCCTTTTCAATAGCTATGCACACCGGACAGGAGGCCATCGGCAATATGGTGGGGTTCATGCAGGCACTGATCCCTGTTTTGCTGACACTGATGGCTGCCATGGGGAACCTAACCACAGTGGCTTTGATGCACCCGGTGGTCTACATTTCTTTAAATATACTGAGTACTCTTACCCAGAATATTGTTTTCCCTTTAATTTTTTGTGCCGCGGTACTTAGCATTGTCAGCAGTCTTTCTGAACGTTTTCAAGTTTCCCGCTTGGCGGATCTTTTCCGGGACGGGAGTATGCTATTGATCGGACTTTTTTTAACCATTTTTCTCGGTATCTTGGGGATCCAAGGTGTGGCTGGGGCTGTTACCAATGGGGTGGGCCTGCGCACCGCGAAATACCTGACCGGAGCCTTTGTACCGGTGGTAGGGGGGATCTTTACGGATGCCGTAGAGGTGATCGCAAGCTGCTCCATCTTTATTAAAAATGCGGTAGGTATCCTGGGTGTACTGGCAATTTTATTTTTGTGCACCCTGCCGCTGGTAAAAATATTGGCTACAGCTGTAATGTACAGGCTAGCTGCAGCTCTGCTTCAGCCTCTTGGTGCTCAACAACTTGGAGAAAGTCTGCATCTGCTGGGGAATTACCTTTTTCTCGTTTTTGCTGCTGTTGCCGCTGTAGGATTGATGTTCTTTGTGGCCCTCACGATCATTGTGGGCTTGAGCAATATAGTGGTTATGCTGCGCTAAACGGGGTGTTTGAGGATGGAAACCATTCGACTGCTGGTCAGAAATATTGTTTTTGTGATACTCCTAGGGGCTTTTTTAGAGATGCTTCTTCCTTTAAGGGAAACGCGCCGGTTTCTCGAGGTGATCGTGGGGCTTTTTGTACTCATTACTATCCTTAATCCTCTAGTTGCCCTTCTTCGACAAGAACCGCTCCTTGGATTCGAGATCCAGGAGACTGGGAGCAAGGGGCAGTTAGAGGCGATCCTTGATCAGGGGAAGGATCTACAGAAGGTTCAATCGGCACAGTCTCGTGCTGCATACGGGGAACAGCTGGAGAAACAGATTGCTGCTCTGGCCCGGATGGTGTCTGGTGTATCACAGGCCAAAGCCGCTGTACAATTTTCGACCGACCCTTCTTTAGAAGCAGCAGGGGTGATCGAAAGGGTTGACCTGGTGATCAAAAAAGCTGAACAAGAGCCAATTGTTGAACCAGTTGAAAAGGTAGAGGTCAGCACTGGGTCCGTGGAGCAGGTGGAACAATTTACAGGTGGTGATCAGGAGATTCTGGACCAGGTTCAGGAAAATGTGGCCTCTCTTTTTGGACTGCGTCCCGAACAGGTGAGTGTAACATTTGAGAAGTTGAGGTGATAAATTGATGCCTGAGAGAAATGGGTTTTTAGAAGAGTGGTGGGACAAGTTAAAGAGCCGGAAGGAATGGCATCTTCTGCGTGCTCCAGGGATGGGGCGTCTCCTGGTGGTGCTGTTGGGGGGTATCCTTTTACTGATTTGCACCAGCAGCTGGGTTTCACCCAAACCCAAAGCATCATCCACATCTGTCGATCAACCGTCAGCAGTTAGTAATGGAGGGGAAGTCGGCCTCGCCAAAGCAGAGAAAGACCTAGAAAAGAGGTTAGAAGAGATTTTGAGTTCTGTGGCCGGGTCTGGTGAGGTTCAGGTGACAATTACCATGGCTGCGGGGCCTGAACATCAATACGCAAAAAATACCTCGCAGCAGAACAGGACGATCGAGGAGAAGGATCAGACAGGAGGAAACCGTATGACCACAGAGACCAATGAAGATGGGGATCTGGTATTGGTCCGGGAAGTGTCTGGTGGAAAAGAGGAACCTGTATTGATCAGGGCAACACGCCCTGAAATCGCCGGGGTCTTGGTGCTGGCGGAGGGTGCCAGGGATCCTGGCCTGCGGGAGGAGTTGGTGCAGGCAGTGTTGACTGTTCTGGCCGTTCCTGCTCATAAGGTCACAGTTTTACCAAAAGAAAGCAGGTAATTGAAAATGGTGTG
>CALGIY010000178.1 GCA_937914965.1 uncultured Thermoanaerobacteraceae bacterium
TTCAAAATTGCGAACTTTTTTATTATATGCTAGGGGGTGCGGACACAAAATTGCTGCATGTGGCAGATATTCTCCAGGATCTTGATTCCCCTTTTTGCGAGCTTTGTTCCTCTTCTTGTGAAGGTATATGCGGTGAGGGAAAGAATTTGGGTGAGGTCTTCGAGCTGCTGAGGCGGGTTGATGGAATCATTGTAGGCAGCCCTGTTTACTTTGGAACAGTATCCGGCCAACTCAAGGCCTTCTGGGATAAAACCCGGGTGATTCGTCGGGAAAAAGCCCTGCTGAATGTTGTAGGTGGGGGGATTACTGTTGGGGGTGCACGCTTTGGGGGGCAGGAAACGACCTTAAAGGCGATTCACGATATGATGTTGGTTCAAGGGATGCTCATTGTCGGCGATGGATTTAAGGATTTTGACTGTGGTCACCATGGAGCCTGTGCCCAACGGCCGGCCGAAAGTGATGAAAACGGTCTGAAGCGAGTTCAGATTCTGTCACAGCGTGTTGTAGAGGTTGCCAAGTCTACACAAAACCTGCGAAAAAGATAAAAATGAGGTGGTAACCGTTGCCACAAAACCTGTCTTTTCGTGAGCAGATCGAAAAACGGGAAGCTGAATATCTTGCACCATATGCTACTTTTAGTTCTAGATCCAAGGGGCGCCTATATCCGGATGACCCCTGCCCGGTGCGCACAGCTTATATGCGCGACCGCGACCGTATTATCTACTCCAAGGCTTTCCGGCGTCTTAAACATAAAACACAGGTGTTCATTTCACCAGAGGGTGATCATTACCGGACCAGGAGTACCCATACTCTAGAGGTTGCTCAGATCTCCCGAACCATTGCTCGGGCCCTGCACCTCAATGAAGACCTGACCGAGGCTATGGCACTGGGACATGATCTGGGCCATACCCCTTTTGGTCATTCGGGGGAGTTTGCCTTAGATGCGGTTTATCCCCCTGGTTTCCACCATAATGAGCAGAGTCTGCGGGTGGTAGAAAAATTAGAAGGGCCCCGGGGTTTAAATCTGACATGGGAGGTGAGGGACGGGATCTTGTGCCATACAGGCCCGAGACTTCCTTCTACCCCAGAAGGGCAGATCGTTAGGATAGCAGACCGCATCTCTTACATTAACCATGACATTGATGACGCTATTCGGGCGGGACTCATCCAAGAGGAGGATCTGCCTAGGGAGTGTATCAGTGTATTGGGGAACCGTCATAAAGCAAGGATTAATACGATGGTTACAGACATTATTAAGAACAGTTGGGGACGGCCGGAAATCAACATGAGAGAAGAAGTCCAGGTGGCCACTGATGGACTGCGCAGTTTTCTTTTTGAAAGAGTATATGTTGGTTCCATCGCGAAGAAGGAAGAAGCGAAAGCACAGCGAATAATAAAGATTCTGTATGAGTATTATCTGGAGAACCCGGATTTGCTCTCTGATGATTTGAAGGGAAGGATATCAGCTGAGGGTCTGGAGAGGTGTGTTGTTGACTACATTGCAGGTATGACTGACCGCTTTGCCATGAAGACATTTGAAAGATACTTTGTGCATCTGCATGGGTAACCTGAGCATAAAGCAGGAAATACCCTAACCAATAGAGAATTGAATACAAGTCCATTTTATAAGGAACGGGTGTTTGCAGATGGCAGGTCTTGTCCCAGAAGAGTTTCTGGATGACGTTCGGAGCAGGACAGATATTGTTGAGCTAGTCAGCGAATATCTCCCTTTAAAAAAAACCGGACAGAATTATGTGGGATTATGTCCCTTTCATCAGGAGAAAACCCCATCTTTTACGGTATCTACCGCCAAGCAGATATTCTACTGCTTCGGGTGTGGTGCTGGGGGAAATGTGTTTTCATTTTTAATGAAGATAGATAACCTGCCTTTTCTTGAGGCTGTCGAACTCCTGGCTAATCGACTGGGTCTGGAAGTTCCTCGCTCTAAGGGATCAAGGGAGAAACGACAGCGAAAGGATAGGTTTTATGAACTAAATGCTCATGCAGCAAATTATTATCATAGAATATTAGTACACGAAGCAGAGGCAGAGCGTGCCAGAAAGTATCTGTTTGGCCGCGGAGTAAAAAAGACATCAGTGGAAAGATTTCTGCTCGGGTTTGCTCATGATGCAGGGCGCGGCCTACTGGAGTTTCTACGGGGGAAAGACTTTTCCGGCCAAGACATCCGAAATTCAGGGTTGTTTATAGAACGATATGGGAACCTTCAGGAACGTTTTCGGGGGCGAGTTATTTTCCCAATTCATGATGCCAGGGGACGCTGCCTAGGTTTTGGAGGGCGTGCCTTGAGGGATGGGGAACCAAAATACCTGAACTCTCCGGAGTCCCCGGTCTTCAATAAGAGCCGCAATCTTTATGGCCTTCATCTGGCCATACCAGCTATTCGGGAAGAGAAAAATATTATTGTGGTGGAGGGCTATCTAGACTGCATTACTGCTCAGGAGTATGGTTTTCGTAATACAGTTGCATCTCTCGGAACAGCTTTTACGCAGGACCAGGCACGACTCCTGATGCGTTACACAAAAGATGTGATTCTGGCCTTTGATCAGGATGCTGCTGGTTCGGCCGCAACGATACGCAGTGCGGGCTTTCTCCAGGGGCCAGGAGTTAAGGTACGGATTCTTGATCTTCCGGAGGCAAAAGATCCTGATGAGTTCCTGCGCACCAGGGGCGGGGAGGCCTTTGCAGAAGCTATAAAAAATCGCACAATCAGCTACTTTGAGTTTAGGCTGGACCAACTGCTTCAGCAGTATAACCCGGCAAATGTTATTGACCGGGCGGAAATAGCCAGAGAACTGGTGGAAGAACTGGCGCAGATCCCGAATCATGTGGTGCGGGAGGGTTTCCTGCAAATGGCAGCCCAAAGGATCCATACATCAGAGGAAGCTATCCGCCTAGAATTATCTCGTACCTTGAGCAAACAGCAGACTAGGAAGGATAAAATTGATAAAAATAGATATAATATGGAACAAGGCAAACAAACTTTCGAAAAACAGCACCTGACGGCGGAAGAAGCAGCAAAACGGGGACTTTTTCGCTACATGTGCCAGGATAGCGAGCTGAAAGAGCGAGTACAGGAAGATCTCGGGGATCAGGTTTTTACTGTAAAGATGAGAAATTACCTTGATCTTTTCGAAAAGCACGACTGGGGGAGTCCTGCAGAAGTAATGAATTGTGTTGATATCAGCGATCAGGAGGAACTAGCGGAGTTATTGATGAGCAGTGAGGACCGCCATCTCGATCAAGTACAAAAGGAACGACTGGTAGAAGACTACATTAGGACTCTAAAAAAAGAGCAATTACGCCAGGTAATCCAGATTAAACAGGCTGGTTTAAGGGAATGCGAAAAAAAAGGAGATCAGGAAGGAATTAAGGACCTCTTAGCCGAAATACATGTACTGTACGAAAACCTAGAGCACATTAAAAAAATACCAACACAGGGAATATCATGATGAGCCAGGAAAGGAGGGATAATACATGAAAGATGAACAATTACGGGTTGATGCAGTAAAAGCATTAATTGCGCGAGGGAAGAAAAAAGGAACTCTTGCCTACAAGGAAATCATGGACACCCTCCAGGGTTTTGAATTAAGCCCGGAACAGATAGACAGCATATATCAGCACTTTGGGGCCATTGGAATTGAGATTAGCTCGGACGGAAGTGAAAAGGCCAATCCAAAAAACGGGGAGGCCAAAGAAGAAGAGGAAACTGAGGTGGATCTTTCTGTACCTGATGGAGTTGCCATTGATGACCCCGTCCGCATGTATCTGAAAGAGATCGGCCGGATCGCCCTGTTGACAGCAGAGGAAGAAGTGATACTGGCAAAGAGGAACGAGGCTGGGGATGAAGAGGCAAAACGCCGACTTGCTGAGGCAAATTTACGGCTCGTAGTCAGCATTGCCAAGCGCTATGTGGGAAGAGGGATGCTCTTTTTGGATCTAATCCAGGAGGGGAACCTTGGTTTGATCAAAGCAGTGGAGAAGTTTGATTACCGTAAGGGTTACAAGTTCAGTACTTACGCCACTTGGTGGATCAGGCAGGCGATTACCCGGGCTATCGCTGACCAGGCCCGTACTATCCGGATTCCGGTTCATATGGTAGAGACCATTAATAAGCTGGTCCGGATTAACCGACAGTTACTGCAGGAACTGGGTAGGGATCCCACGCCAGAGGAGATTGCAGAGGAGATGGATATTCCTGTGGAGCGGGTCCGGGAGATCATGAAAATTGCCCAGGAACCTGTATCTCTCGAAACTCCGATCGGTGAGGAAGAAGACAGCCACCTGGGGGATTTTATCGAGGATGAAGATGCTCTGGCCCCAGCAGAAGCGGCATCATTTATCCTACTCAGAGAGCAGTTAGAAGAGGTGTTGGAAACCCTGACACCCCGAGAGAGAGATGTACTGCGACTGCGGTTTGGGCTCAATGACGGGAAAGCGCGGACACTAGAAGAGGTCGGACAGAAGTTCAAGGTGACCAGAGAACGCATCCGGCAGATTGAGGCAAAAGCTTTGCGTAAACTGCGGCATCCCAGCAGAAGCAAAAAGTTAAAAGATTACTTGGAGTAAATAAGAGCCCCACTCATATTTAAACGGGAGGGGGCTTTTTTTTATAGTCAAGAGGCAGTAACGGGCAGATGGTATACCAAAGCGGCAATTAAGCTCCATAAAGTAGATATGCCCCCTGTTAGCGGCTTTGCTGTACTTATTCTGTTTCTGATGACACTTGCCATGGAAAATTACTCGCAGTATAATTTGATATAACTTACGGTGTTCGTTGAGTTTAGGGGGGAAATACTATGGCAAACGAAGATATGGCACGAGAGATCACTGATCTGCAATCACTACACCCCCAGGTATACCAGGTTCTGCGTCATGCGGTACTCACCGGAGAGCTGCAGCCAGGAGAGAGAATGGTCGAAAGAAAACTAGCAAAACAGCTTGGGGTAAGCCGCACACCAGTGCGGGAGGCTATTCGCAAACTGGAACTGGAAGGGTTGGTGAAACATGTTCCTAATAAAGGAGTGGTAGTCACCCGTATGTCTTCAAAGGATGCCTGGGATATATACAATATCCGGGCGGTTCTCGAGGGGTTGGCTGCGCGCCTGGCGTCAAAGTCGATTACTTCTGAAGAGGTAGAGCGGCTGGAAGTTCTAGTGCAGAAGATGGAGCAGGCGGTTAATGCCAATGAACTCGATCAGTTAAATGATTTGCACATTGAATTTAATGATGTGATTTATAAGTCTGCGGGAAGCCCCAGACTGCACCAGATGATCAGTAATCTGGTTGATTATACTGTCGTTTTTACGAAGGTCGGTTACTGTGTCCCCGGCAGAAGTCGTGAGGCAACAGATGAGCATAAAGAATTATTTGAGGCTATCAAGAGAGGGGACGGTGCTGAGGCAGAACGGATCGGACGAAAGCATATTGAGCGCTCTTGTAACGCCTATTTTATACAGCAGGCACTGATCGAGGATTAACGAGGAATGCCGGATGCTGTTAGGGATCCGATATTAAAAAATAATAAATAAAAAAATAAAATATTTCGATCAAAAAGAAGGACTTTCTATTTCTGCGTAGAATAGCTATTATGAAAGACGGTACACCAAATAAGGTTA
>CALGIY010000179.1 GCA_937914965.1 uncultured Thermoanaerobacteraceae bacterium
AACAACCGTAGAGAGAGACCAGCAGCCAGCCGAAAGTAACAATAGCAAAACCTTCCCGGTACCTGATCTCTCCCTTCTGGGGCACAGCCAGGGTTACAATAAAACCACTGATTAATGTAATAAAAATGGAATAAATAAAAGCCATCTTATCTGGACCCTGATCATAAACAGCCCAAAGCAGCGGAAAAATCATGGCCAACCCAAGGAAGATCAGGGCCTTTCCCATCAAGTTGACAACCAGGCGGATGTTCATCTCCTCATACCCCTCCGGGACTCAAAAAACTGTCCAATTCTAGCAACATTCTCTGGAACAGTAAACAAGGTCAGGCGGTCATCAACCTGGATGACATCATCTCCACCAGGAATGATCACCTGTTTCCCCCGCATGATCGCACCAACCAGGGTACCCTTAGGCAAAGTAATGTCTGTTAATGCCTTATTGACCACCGGTGCCCCTATGGGGATGGTCAGTTCGATCATCTCTGCATTACTATCCCCGAGCAATGTTACTGAAGAAACCTCTCCTCGCCTGATGAAGCGTAGGATTGACCCAGCAGTAAACGTCCTGGGGCTGATCACTTTATCTACATTGACATGATCGATCAAGGGGATTAGGTCGGAACGACGAATCTGGACAAAAGTCTTCTTGGCGCCCAGTTCCTTTGCGATAAGACAAACCAGCAGGTTCAGTTTGTCGTCATCTGTAACCGCCACAAAAGCGTCCGCCTGGCCAATGTTCTCCTCCATCAACAAGTCAATATCTGTGCCATCCCCTTTAATGACCAAAGTCCGGTCAAGGCGGTCGGCGAATTTCTTGCAGTTTCTCCGGTCCTTCTCGATAACCTTGACTATATAATTTTTTCTCTCCAACTCCTGGGCCAGGTAATACCCGATAATTCCTCCCCCTAGAATGACCACATACTCAATCACAGGCTGCCTTCTTGCCAGAAAAAGCTTTTCGACCTGCCGCATATCCTTGGTGCGTGCCATAATAAACACCCTGTCACCGGGTTGGATCACATCATCACCACTTGGTACAATCAACTGCGCGTTCCGGATAATAGCTACTATTAGAAACTGGCCCGGCGAATCATACTGATGAATCTTTTGCCCATGCATAGGAAAACCATCTTCAATTTTGAGCTCAGCCATCTGAATCTGTCCATTGGCAAAATATTCTATGTCTCTGGCCTCCGGATTCTCCAACAGTTTAATGATTTCCAAGGCAGTGAGCCTTTCCGGATTAATAATCAGGTCAATCCCCATTTTAGAAAGAGAGATGCGCCGGTCGCTTTCCACATATTCCGGGTTTCTGATCCTGGCAATCGTTTTTGGTACACCGTACTGTTTGGCCAGGGCACAGGCCACCATGTTCAGCTCATCTGCTTCTGTAACAGATATAAACAATCTGGCCTGTCGAACACCAGCCTCTTCTAGAACACCACAGTTCGACCCACTGCCACAAATAGTTTGAATATCCAGGTGATCCTCAACGATCTGCAGCCTCTCTTCGTCCTTTTCAATAATCACCACATCGTGGCCTTCCCCGGACAGCATTTGGGCAATATTAAACCCAACCTTTCCGGCTCCAACAACAATCGCTCTCATTCTATGTCTCCCCTTATCCTTTTCAAACATTTCAAATGTCAAATGGATGCTCGCTTAGCAATTCGTTTATGATCTAGCATTATCCTTCCATGGCTATCATAATTTTGTCCAAGCCCCTTTGCAGGCATGGGAACGGTTCCGGTGCCGGCATTTTTAGTCGTTGGTGATTGGTCGTTAGTCGTGGAAAAGGAGCCCTTCCCGTCATTAGACATGGGAGTTGACATCTTCTTGTAAAAACAAGGTGATATGTTATAATAAAAACACTAATCAATCAATTGGGGGCGTACTGGCTTCGACGGGGGAATAAGGAACAAAAGCAGCGAGCCGGGGTTCCATCTGCCCGTAATACGGTGGAAAGCTAATAACTGCCAATAACGAATACGCACTGGCTGCTTAATTAAGTAGCCCGTCCGCCTGGCCTCGCCTGTGGGCCAGTAACGGGCGTCACTTAGCAGGCTCACCCGCTTTCTCTTAATCCCTGGGGAGACTGCGGGAGCACCAACGGGGATAGCTGATGGGAAGCATGCCGGTAGGCGTCCCTGAAGCGAAATTAAAAATACCGACTGCGCTCGGAGAAGCTTTTGTGGCCGTTCTTTCGGACAGGGGTTCGATTCCCCTCGCCTCCACCATCAAAGGTCACAATTGTATGTATATCGATCGTGTTTTCATACACGATAACATTGTGGACAAAAGTCTGGATGATGCGTTTTTGCTCTTCTAGGCTTTTGTTTTTTACATTTTTATAGATTTCTTCCTTTTATTACCCGAGATATATCTTGCATAGATTGTTGCTTTCACCATTACCATCTTCTTAAAAAGATATACTATCAACCGTTGCTAACAGTGATTTTATATT
>CALGIY010000180.1 GCA_937914965.1 uncultured Thermoanaerobacteraceae bacterium
AGGGTTCAATACCCATATCCCCAAGCCGTGTAATGGCACCTGCGGCATCATTGGTGTGCAGGGTGGAGAAAACAAGGTGCCCGGTCAGGGCTGATTCTACAGCCATCCGAGCTGTCTCCTGGTCGCGGATCTCCCCCACCATGAGGATATCTGGGTCGCTTCTGAGGATCGAGCGCAGTCCGGTGGCAAAGGTAAGCCCGGCGCGGACATTCACCTGCACCTGGTTTAACCCGTCGAGGCGGTATTCGATGGGGTCCTCCACAGTGATAATGTTTTTTTCTACAGAATTGATCGCCGCTAAGGTGGCATAGAGTGTGGTGCTCTTACCGCTCCCGGTGGGTCCAGTCACCAGGATAAATCCATAAGGAAGTTTCACGATTTTGTTGTATTTCTCCAGTCCGATCAGGGGAAAACCGAGTTCTTCCAGAGTAATCAGTCGTGCAGAGCGGTTCAGCAAACGGAGTGTCAATTTCTCCCCATATCCGGTAGGGAGGGAAGCCACCCTTAGATCAACAGACTTATCATCCACCCTCAAGCTGATACGCCCATCCTGAGGGACACGCCGATCCGCGATATCCATATTAGCCATCACTTTAATGCGTGAAACCAGGGATGGATGCATTTTCCGCGGGGGCTGCATCACATCATGCAGTACACCATCGATCCGAAAGCGCACCCGCATCGATCTTTCCTGGGGTTCAATGTGGATATCGCTCGCCCCGGCCTTTACTGCCTGGCTGAAAATAAGATTCGCCAGATGGACTGCAGGCTTATCCGCACCATTATCAGTATCCGGCTCAATTTCATCCACATCATTTTCTTCATCTGCTGTCTGTTCAATACTGGTGGTCGTACGGCTGAACCTTTCTATAGCTGCCTGTAGTTCACCATCCGCACAGACCACAGGCAAAATCTCATATCCGGTCAGGATACGTAGGTCATCAATTGCTATGATATCTGAGGGATGCATCATCGCCACCAGCAGTTTATCTTTTTCAAAGCCGATGGGAAGTGCTTTATACCTGAGCGCTACCTCAGGAGTGATTAAACTGGAGGCGGCATCATCGATTGTATATGCTTCCAAGGAAACATATGGTACATTTTTCTGCATAGCCACAACCTTAGCAATATCATCCTCAGTACAGTAACCCAACCCGACCAGGGTTCGTCCCAGCATACCCTTACTACTCTTGTTTTGACTCTGCAGCCGCAAGGCTTCCTCCAACTGTTCTTGATTAACGATTCCGGCACGAACAAGCAGGTCTCCTAGATAGTTTTTTCCATTGATTAAAGCCAAACAACTGCACCTCGTTCTTGTTCAATATAACGGCATATCCATTGTTTTGTCATTAAGGGACATATTCCCTGCCTTTTCTGTAAGTCTTATTTAGAAGGGTTCTTCATCTTTAAAACTCTTGTTTGGCCGTCTTTTTCAAGTGTTACCTGTCCGCTGCTGACATCAATAGCTATAACTTTATAGCTATTGAAGATTTCACTAATTGTTACATCAGCCCACCGGTCCCCTTCTTGTAGAGAAGCATAGGGAAGGCCAGTTTCTTGATAAACAGAAACCAGTTCCAAAACGGGGTCTTGGCGTTCTGAAGATTGGTCCACACTACCTGACGACGCAGTATCCTCTCCGGAGGCAGACGCCACCACCAGGGGTTGAAAGGGGTCCCGGTAGGGTACAACAGCGGCAGTGTTATCAAGAGGAACAGCTGTCTCTGATGCAGGCTCTTTTACTTCTGCGTTGTTGGTTGTCGGTGGAGGAGAAGCTGTAGCTGCAGGGCTTTCCTCGGGAGCAGCACAGCCAGCAAGCCCTAGAACTAAGACTAGGCAAACAATTAGATACAACCAGGGTGATTTCATGCTATTTTTGCTCCTTCCCCTGCTTCTCGTAAAAAGCAGCAGCAGAAATATCAGCCTTGATTTGGGGCAGTTCTTCCTTCCCCTTGAGCACCTTCACCTCATTGATGCATACAGCACGGTTCCACTTCGGGATGTTGTCCAGCAGCATCAACAGCCCGTGATAGCGGCCCTCAAAAGTGAGCTGAATCGGCATTTCCTCATAGCCATCTTTGGAAATTCTTTTGTCAAACTTGATCCCTAAAAAATGTGTATTGGATTTGTCTGCCAATCCCTGGATGCCGGTGATCAGGAGGTTTTCACCTGGGTCAGCGGGGATCAGCTGTTCATAGTTAATTTTTCGCTCCTCTAGTGCAGGAGCTTCTTTGCTGAGTTTGATCAGATCTGTCAGCCGTGCCTCCGCCTGACGGCAGGCTAGCTTTTCCTGTTCCACCTGCTCCCGTGCTTCATGCAGAGCATTGTTCTGGTTGTATAACAGGAAAGCC
Organism: uncultured Thermoanaerobacteraceae bacterium; assembly: GCA_937914965.1. Lineage (GTDB taxonomy): Bacteria > Bacillota > DSM-12270 > Thermacetogeniales > Thermacetogeniaceae > CALGIY01. The sequence continues at coordinate 2,352 of CALGIY010000180.1, forward strand.
ATACCGGCCAGAATTATAATACCCAGTAGAACAGCTAAAATGGTCTGTTGGGATGCCTTTTTCTCTAGATCCACGCTATTTCCCTCCTTTTTGCACCGGTAGGGATGCTATAATCTCGAAATCCATTAATTGCTGGTCTTGCTCATCTTTTTCTTCCGAATAATGACAGCGGATATCCTCCAAACCTGGTATCTTATGCATTCTTACCAATAAGGAGGCAACCTGTTTGTGGGTAAAAGCTTTTCCCCGGATGGTCAGTTCGCCTTGTGATGGGCCTCCGCCTTTTTCATCTTTGGATTTTTCCTTTTCTACGATCTTGTAGCTGGCGGTATAATCAGTCAGCCACAAACCATCAGGGATATTCCCTACTTCAGCTAGGATAAAATACCAATTTGGTGTAACTCCAAGCGCCTGATTGTTCATCTTCTCCAGAGCATCCACTCTGTTCTTCAGATCTCCGTACTTCTGGTAGGATACAGCCTCCTGCTGGAGCTTGGCTTTTTGTTCCTGCAGCCTGCAGACATCCTCATGCTGCTGATTGGTCAGATAAATCATCCAAACATAAATGCCCAGAAAAATAATGAGCGCAAGGCAGCTGCATAAAATATAAATCTTGAGCTGACGGCGTGTCTGGTGTTGTGCCTTAATCTCGGGAGGAAGAAGACTAATATTATTCACGAGTTCATACCTCCAATCCGCGCCGTGCTAGGGCAACGCTGATGGCAAAATCCGCAGCTACACGGCTGATTCCAGGTTTTTTATCTACAGCGGCTATTCCATCAAGTGGCTGGATAATCGCCACCGGTAGACCAAGGTTATCCTTCAGCTTACGGGCTAGTCCTTCGATCCGGGAACCCCTTCCACAGAGAAACAGCTTCTCTACCGCAGCACCCTTCTGCTGGGTCTGATAGTAACTGAGGGAGGAATTGATATCCCCTGCCAGGCTGGCACTCCACTCTGATACAGCATCATCCGGCCAATCTGGTCTTTTCATTCCCGTGGAAACAACTTCATTAAGTGAGCAGTTGAAGAAGTCTGCTGCAGATTGGAGCCCAGTGGGAAGAATCCGGGCAAAGCGGGTTTTATTATCCTCCACTACCAGGAGGTTGCTCAGTTCATTGGAAATATTGACCAAGGCAACAGCTCCCTTGACGGTAGCTGCCGGCAAGACCCGCTGCAGGGCAAGGGAGCTGACATCAACATCCTTAACTCTGAGATGGGCGCCTGATAAAACTTCAAGAAAGATATTCAGCATATCACGCTTGGCTGCTACCAGCAGAACCTCCAAGGAGTCACCACTCTCCCCTGCGGTTTCGCCTACGATCATGTAATCCAGAACAACACTATCCAGTGGAAAAGGTATGTGCTCCTGAGCCTGGAAACGGATTAACTTATCCACTTTATTGGGAGCGACCTTCGGAAAGGTGGCGAACCGTACCAGCACCCCCTGGTTGGACACCCCCAGCAGCACATCCCGGCAGGTGAATCCTGCATCAGACCACAAGTGGCCGAGAGCCTCCTCAACCAAACCAGGATCAGCGATCATTCCCTCGTAAACTGATTCACCAGGCAAGGGAACACGCCCGCAGGCTACTAATTTGGGTGCCTGTGCACTGCCGCTTAACTCTACCCCGCGAATTTCCGCTGTATCAATATCCAGGCCAACTACTCTCTTTGATCTCAAGAAACCCATAGCTACACTCCTTTGCCGGGATAATTAATTCTTTAACTAAGATAATCACCTAGACGTTTGAGCCCACGATGCATCAAACGGGAGACCTGGCGCTGGCCGATGCCCATTTCATCAGCCACCTGCTGCTGTGTCAGATCCCGGTAGAAGATCAGGTAGATCACCCTGCGCTGTATTTCATTTAACCGTTCCAGTGCCTGTCTGACCACAATCACATCTTCAATGGGCAGTTGGAAGTTCTCATAACGCAGGTGCCGAACCTGTTTCAGATCAAGTTCATCAAAACTGACCCTACCCGCCTGGAGAGCCTGGGCAACCCCCTCTTTACGGATATTGACTGCCTCGGCAATAGCATCCAGTGTCGGGGGTTCTTCAGTCTTTTTTAGCAGATCCTCAGCAGTTCGGTAAATATGAGACTGGAGATCAACCACCCAACCCGGGCGGTCAAAGGACGCCTCCTGCCGCAGTTGATGCCTCATTTCACCCATAATATAATGAGAGGCAAAGGTAATGAACCGAACACCTCGATCCGGTTCATAACGGTAGATCGCTTTCAAGAGGCCCTCATAACCGGCCTGGATGAGATCCTCGGAAACACGGCCTCCTGAATAAAGGTTTCCGAAATGGTGAACCACACCCTGTGCAACCTCAAAGATGGCTCCCAGTCGTTCTTCACTTTGTTCCTCCAGATAGTCAAGTACCGCCTGCTCCATTTCCGGCGAGTTGGCTCTACCTGTACTGCACTTCGACATGTTCAGCCTCCTGTACTGGTAACCACAAGGAAAATAGGTAGATACATAGATATAACCATAAAGGCTACAACACAGCCAACAACAATCACCATCAGCGGCTCGATCACTGAGGTCAGTCCCTTGGCCAATGTAGCCACTTCTTCCTCATAAAAATCTGAGATACGCCCCAGCATACCTGGTAGGTTACCTGACTCCTCCCCTACAGATACCATCTGAACCAGCATCGGGGCAAAAATCCCACTCTCGCCAAGGGGCCCGGCGATGCTTTTCCCTTCCTGGATTTTCTCACTGGTTACTGCTACTGCTTCTGACACCAATGTACTGCCTGATGCAGGACCCGCTGTCTCTAATGCTTGCAGCACAGGGATACCCCCGGACAGTAGGGTGGAAAGTGTCCGGGCAAAGCGAGCCATCACTACCCGGTACAGAAGCGGTCCAACGGCAGGAAGTTTAAAACTCAGCCGTTCCCAGCTGCGGCTCCCTGAAGGGGTGCGCAGGTAGTAACGAATACCATAAACCAGAGCAATCGTACCCAGGAAATAGAGATACCAGAAAGAACGGAATGAGTTAGAAAGGCCCATTACAATTCTGGTAGGTAAAGGCAGTACCATATCAGGCGGAAAAAACTTCATAAAGATTGGTACGATACCGACCAGCATGGCCACAACAACTACAAAAGAAAAACCGAGCACCACCAAAGGATACATGGTGGCAGAACGCATATTATCCCGAAGGTTTTTGTCCCGCTCCAATTGATCTGAAAGCTGCTTCAATACCTCATCAAGGGTGCCGCCTACCTCACCAGCTTTGATCATATTCACATAAAGAGAGGGAAACACATCAGGGTAGTTCTGAATCGATTCAGAAAAGCTCATACCGCTGTCCACACTCTGGGCAACTTCAGTTAATATTTCACTCAAGGTCCGGTTTGTAACCTGACTGCTTAAAGTATAGAGCGCCCTTGTTAAAGGGATACCGGCATCTAAAAGGGTTTCCATCTGCCGGCTAAACAGAGCAAGGTCCCCAACACCTACTTTGCCTTTTCTCTGAAAAAGTGCACGCAGTGGAGACTCCCGCACCTCATTAATATCGAGGACCATCTGTTACTGGTCAGTATAAAATCAGCATAAATGGCCACGAAAAGTAGACCACCTTC
>CALGIY010000181.1 GCA_937914965.1 uncultured Thermoanaerobacteraceae bacterium
GAAGAAAGAGGCGCTGCTGAGCTCACAGATTGAGGGGACGGAGGCCTCGCTCAAAAGAGTAAAACTTGTACTGTTTTTCAAGATCTCCTGCTGCTGCGGCTCCCGGGGGTAAGATCTGTTACCACAGGTAGCACTGTTTCCAGATTTGCACGTACCCTTTCCCTGCTTATGAAAAGTGGCATTCCGCTGCTGGAGTCATTGGTTGTTGTAGAGAAGGTGATCGAAAACAGTGTTGCTGCCCGGGAAATAGCAGCCGCGCGCCGAGTGGTTGAGGGTGGTGACAGGATTGCTGCCGCACTGCGGAACAGCAAAGTCTTTCCCCCGATGGTGGTGAGCATGATTGCTATTGGTGAGGAATCAGGTGCACTTGAGCAAATCCTGGAGAAACTCAGCCACTTTTATGATCAGGATGTGGAATCGGGCATTACCAGACTGGCCAGTTTGTTGGAACCGATGTTAATCACCGGAGTTGGTGTGATGGTTGGATTTATCGCCTTGTCTATTTACCTGCCGCTGTTCGGGCTCTCCGGTTCACTGCAGCCATAATCCTGGGAGGATGTTATGGAGTCAAAAGTATTATTAACAGATGAAAGCGGTTTTACCTTAATGGAGATGATCGTTGTTTTAGTGATCATCGGGCTCCTGATAGCTGGAGGTGTCAGCTTTTACAGCGGTTATATCGAAAACTCCAAGATCACAAAAGCGAAAAGCCAGATCTCTGTGATGCAGGGTGCGATGGACAGCTGGTATGCGGGGCAGGGTGCTTACCCGAAAATTACGGGAGACCAGCAGTTGGCCGGGATCGATACCGAAGCAAAAGACCCCTGGGGGAGAGTTTACATTATCACTGTTGAATCAGCAGATGGCTTGGATAATTCCTATCAAATTCGTACGGGCTGGGCTCAAGTTCATCAAGATAAAGTAGTTGCTGGCCTCGGAAAAAACGGAAGGTCAGTAGATCCGGCAGTGGTGGACGCCGCTGGAACAGAACCATGAAATGCTGCCAATGCCAACAAAGCGGGACCACTCTGATCGAGGTTACTGCAGCGATGCTGATTCTATCGGTGATTTCATTGGCACTGATCAATTTGTTTTCTAGTGCCAGTGTTTTTACTGCTCTCGCTGCCCGGGATATGGAAGCCTTGAATCGCGCTGAACAAATTCTCGAAGAGATTAAAGCAGTCCCTAACAGCCAGAGGGGATGGGTTATTGGTAGTGATGAGAGGACAGTTATCTTGGAAAACAGGGATGGTCCAGATTACTCAGAGGGGTATATGTTGGCACTCACAGACGGCAGGGGGGCTGGGCAGGTAAGGCAAATTATCAGCTTTGATCCTGTCACCAGCACAGTACTGGTCGAACCCGCCTGGGTTACTCCCCCGACTGCTGACTCCAGCTATCTGATCCTGCACGACAAACCCTATAGAGATCAGCTGCAGATCATAAACAACGGTGATTCTTACTCTAATTTACAAACCATAACTGTGACTTATTTTGATCAGGTCCAGGGCAGTCCGCAAGAGCTTTCCCTGACCACAGAAAAATCATGGCGGTAAGTGATGATGAATGAGCGTGGTTTTACCCTTGTAGAAATTATCATCGCCCTGACCATCTTAGCTTTGCTTTTCACTGTGATTGCTTACATTCAAGCTGCAGGCGCTGCCAGCTACACAGTTACCAGCCAAAGGGTTGAGGTGCAGGAAAGCCTTCGGATTGCATTAAAGAAGATGGGCAGTGAACTCAAAGGGGGCAGTTCATCAAGTGTCAGCATTACCGCTGACGGGCAGAAGATTATCTTTGAGAGTGCTTCTGGAACATCTGGATACAGGTATGATGCTCGTGACAAGGAGCTGGAAACCTATGTAAATGGAGTGTGGCTGCCCTTTGCCAGCAACATTGAGGATGTGTTATTCCTGTACGACACTGACCTGCACTTGGTTACCATCAAGGTCCGAGGGGAGAGGGAGAGAAGCGGCAGCTATGAGGTGGAGATCGGGGTGTTCTTGAGGGTTCTTTAGGGTGAGGGTGATCATAATTGTGGGTAATCTCAGATAACAAAGGGCAGGGGCTTGCCCTGGTAATTGTTCTTACGGCTTTAATCTTTGCAGTCGGGGCTGCCTCCGTTGCTTTAGCGACTTCATCCCGGAGAAACGCAGGCCTTGAAGTCTGTCAAAAAAAGGCGTATTACATCGCGGAGGCTGGCCTGGAAAAAGCGGTTTTTGGGGCAAGATGTGGTGAGAGTTGGCTAGAGCAGCTAGATCCTGGAGGCAAAGCCGTCAATCTTGTTCCTGATTACATTTTCCCGGAATACGCCGATGGGCGGATAGAATATGTCAATGTCAAAAAGGACGACTCCGTTGGTGATCAAGATCTCCTCTCCGTGGAATGCTCAGGAAGCTGCCGTAAGGCAAACTGCACCTTACAGGCAAGGGTAGAGGTAAATAGGTCACTGGAGCTGTGGACCGTCAACATCCTGTCCTGGGGGGAAGGCGGTGGTTTGCAGTGAACAACCGCTTTACAGGACTTGATATCGGGACATCCTGTATTAAAGCAGTTGAAATCGAGGCGGTAGATGGTGGTTTTAAGGTTTTGTCTTTGCAAAAATGCCCTACTCCGGCGGGACCAGATGAAGAATTGGTCACAGCCTTAAAAGGTGTTATTCCTTCTAGCCATGGGAAGGTGATTGCTTCGGTCGGTGGCGACCAGGTGATCTACCGCATAGTTCGCTTTCCCTTATTGAGCGGAAAGGAATTGGAAGCCGCTGTAAGCTATGAAATGGAAAGGTTTCTCCCCTCTCCCGCAGAGCAGATGATAATCAGGCATGTCTGCCTGGGTACGGGCCAAGAGGGAACTGGCCAGGATGTCTTGCTGCTGGCAGTATCCAAGGCTGCGATTTACCATTATTATAAGCTGCTATCCCGAGCGGGTTTGGTGGTAGAAGCTGTTGACCTCTCTGCCTTTGCCCTGTGGCGCATTTATGGCCGGAAAACCATTGACAGTAGGGCAATTATCGATCTTGGGGCAAAATTCACTACAATAATTATTGTTAAAAAAGGTGTGATTAAGCTGGTCAGGGTTCTGCCTAACCATAGGGAGAGCTTGGATGCCGGCTTAAACGGGGTTGCCGAAGAAATCCGGCGTTCCCTAATTTATTATGCGAACCAGGAGGAAACCTCTGTGGAACGGGTGATTTTATCAGGGGGCGGGAGCAAGCAAGATGGGCTGCCAGGCTTTGCCCAGACATTTTTGGGAGTACCTGTGCAGGTGGGCAAGCCTGCAGTTCCCCCGGTTTTTGCTGTTGCGGCAGGTTTGGCACTGCGAGAGGGGATGAGATGAGTATCGATTATCAAACTAATTTTCTCCCCC
>CALGIY010000182.1 GCA_937914965.1 uncultured Thermoanaerobacteraceae bacterium
GTATTGATTGCTGTCTTTCCCCTGTTGATCAAGGGAAATGCGGAGTTTGCGGGGGCCGATGCAGAGGCCGAAGAAGCCATTACCGTGGTACAGCCTGATTATGAACCCTGGTTTGAATCTATCTGGGAACCGCCCAGTGGTGAAATCGAGAGCCTGCTTTTTGCTCTGCAGGCGGCGATCGGTGCCGGATTTATCGGTTATTACCTGGGATATATGAAGGGCAGAAAAAAAGATGAAAAGGAACAAGTGGGAGCAGTTTAACCTCTCCTTTCAAATGGTTGGCCTTCGGGGATTCGGGACTCTTTAATGAATCCCTGAAGGCCAACCAATAAAAATTTGTTGCGGCCGAGGAGCTGACAGTTTTGCTAAAGATAGACCAGTACGCATACACCAATAGATTAGCTGGTATCCACCCGGCAGAAAAAATCATGATGGCTGGTCTGACCATGTTGATCTGCCTTATTTTCTCAGCACCCCTGGTATCGCTGCTGGTTCTTTTAGTTATGACCGCAGCAACAGTTATATTGGCCCAAGTACCAGGCCGGTTTTTTTTGAAACTGATGATGGTACCCTTAGTATTCTTAGTGGTGGGTGTGGTTACTGTAGCTGTGATGATTACCAGTGATACGCAGATCTTATTATGGGGAATAAATATTGGGGGTTATATGGTCGGGGTAACCACAGAAGGCATGTATAAGGCGGGTGATCTTTTTCTGAAGTCACTGGGAGCGGTCTCTTGCCTTTACTTTCTTTCCTTGACAACACCGATGGCGGAGATCCTTTCGGTCCTAGGAAAACTCAAACTGCCCCCCCTGTTGATCGAACTGATGTCGATCACATATCGTTATATTTTTGTTCTGTTGGAAACAGCTGATCGGATTTACACAGCACAGGCCTCCCGCTGGGGGTATGCAACCTGGAAAACATCTTACTCTTCACTAGGCCAGATGTTATCCAACCTGTTCAGTAAATCATTTTATAGCTCCAAGATGCTCTATATGACTCTTTCATCAAGGTGTTATACTGGGCAGCTTCAGGTGCTGGATAGAACTTACGTCATGTCCATGAGAAATGTATGTTTGATTGGGGCTGTAGATCTTGTGTTGGTAGCTGTCGGTCTGATATTTTGACCGGTTATTATAGATGGAGATTTTTTATTGCTTTGTCGTTGGAGGTGCGCTCGTAGTGAATAGTGAATCAGCTATAGAAACGAAAGGCCTGGAATTCAGTTATGTTGACGGCACAAATGCTCTAGCGAAGATGAATATCACGATCCCCGCAGGAAAGAAGATCGCCTTCCTGGGGCCTAATGGGGCCGGGAAAACAACGCTTTTTCTGCATTTTAATGGACTGATCAAACCGGATAAGGGAAAGGTTTATGTGGCAGGGCAGGAGGTGCGCTATGACCACGCATCTCTGCTGAATGTTCGCAAAAAGGTGGGGATCGTTTTCCAGGACCCGGATACCCAGCTGTTTTCATCCAGTGTGAGGCAGGAGATTTCTTTTGGCCCTCTCAATTTAGGGCTGTCCAGGGATGTTGTAGAAGAGCGGGTTAACAAGGCCATGGAGGATACAGGTATCTTAGACCTGCAGGATAAACCCACCCATTTTTTGAGCTATGGCCAGAAAAAACGGGTGGCCATTGCCGATATTCTAGCCATGCAGCCTGAGGTGCTGATCTGTGATGAACCCACTGCCTGGCTGGATGAAGATGCAATAAAAGAAGCAATGAAGGCAGGAATAAAT
>CALGIY010000183.1 GCA_937914965.1 uncultured Thermoanaerobacteraceae bacterium
AACGGATACAAGCATTTCTTCCTCCTAGGTTTTATCAAACAAACCTTAGCTTAGTAAAAATATGCTTTATTGGGCACGCACGGATGCGCTATTCCTACCCTGCCTCTGCAACTCTCCACCAATACTCTCCTGCTGATTCCCCCCCATATACCTCACCCTCTGCATCACCGTCGCCATGGCCACACTCACCCCGTGCACAACAGGGTTGTGAGTGGAGCTTCCTTCAATATAAAGACAGGTAATGGGCACCTCGCACATGCGCAGGCCCATCTTTCTTGCTTTGATGATGATCTCCATACTGACGGACATGCCTTCTTCAAAGAGAGGGAGCAGCAGGTCTAAGGCTCTTTTGCTGTAGGCCCGGAAGCCGCTCTGGGCGTCGGATATCTTTACATCTGAGCCTACGTTGAAGAGCCAGGTGATGACATCGATGCCAAATTTTCTGTAGCGCGGCACATCATTGTGGTTGTCCAGAAATCGTGAGCCAATCACTATGTCAGCACAGCTCTCCAGTACAGGTCTGGTGACCAGGGGTACCTCTTCGGGCAGGTGCTGGCCGTCGGCGTCGATCACGACCAGGGCATCTGCGCCTTGCTCTCTTGCTTTTTGCAGACAGGATTTAATCGCACCACCGTAACCTCGGTTCTGACGGTGCCGCACCACCACCGCCCCTGCCTCTTCCGCTTTCCTGCTTGTCCCATCAGTTGATCCATCATCCACCACGATCACCTGATCCACATAACCCATAGTCTTACTGACTATGGTTCCAATATGCTTTTCTTCATTATAGGCGGGGATGGCCGCCATTGTTTTGGGTTTGGGATCTGGCAGGAGTGCTAGGCTTCCTTCCTTTTGGTACTGCACCTGGATTACCTCTTTCTCTAGAATTAATGGGCGTCGATTTATGGGATCTGTCCTTGCCAGGCAGTTTATGCGTAAGAATGGGAGTGCGACGAATGGTTCGAAATTTGTTAGTGGGACTACAGCCGTATAACCTTAGCCCTAGTACTTCAGGATTAATGAACTATATTCTACATATTTTGGAGTAATCCTTTTATTTGTGGAAATATTTATCCGAAAAAAGTCGAATGTATTTTCCTATTATTATGAAGAAGTGGTATTTCGTGAATGCGCACCATTTTGTTACCTAATTAGATGCGCATTCACGGAATTCGCTGTTTGCTCCATCCCCTTCTCCCTTACACCTTTTACCGGGTCATACCTACCTCAACTGCTTGTCCCTTTTGTCTTTTATAAATAATCGCATTTCCGCTGTTTTCGTACCGCATTTCGAGAATGCGGGTTTTGCACTGGAACGCTTGTTCCTTTTATAATCTCATCCAAGGGGACAACCCCAGCTATATGAGAAAGGAGGTGATCCCATGCCTGTTACTGCTTCTCCGCTCAACTGCATGCTCCAGCTGAAGGTGCAGACCGGTACCGATGCCAAGGGCAATCCGGTGCTGGTCACCAGGAACTACCGCAGCGTGAAGACCGCCGCTCTAGATGATGCCATTTACGATGTTGGACTGGCCCTCGCCCAGCTGCAGGAGCATCCGGTCGACTCTATCCGCCGGGTGAATGAGATGGAACTGGAGTCCGCGGTTTAAGCCAAGGAAACGATTGATTTCAGAGGAAGGGGGTGAAGATTAGTGGATAGGAGACTGGAAATGACCTTTATCACCGATGGGGGCGGCAGGCTCAAGGTTTCACTGCGGGATCCCCGCCAGGACATCACTGCCGAAGAGGTACAAACTGCTATGAGCACCATCATCGCAAAGAACATCTTCTCTTCGAAGACCGGGGATGCCTCTGCCGTACTGAGCGCCCGGGTGGTGACCAGGGATACTGAGGATCTCATCGTTGTGTAAGTTCTCCCCTGCCTGCCGGTATGCCGGTGGGCAGGGTTATTTTCCATAAGAGGAGGGAGTAAGATGGAAGAGATTTGGCTGCAGGTGGGAAACTACGGCTTTCCAATGCTGGTGGCGATCTACCTGCTGGTTCGGGTGGAGCACAAACTTGATGCGCTCACCGCGGCCATCGCCAGGCTGGAACAGGTGCTGGCTGTTTCCCTCTGCCCAGCCGAAATTTGCTCAAAAGAACGGGAAAATCCACTTTCCCATTAGAAAGGAGTGATTGAAGGTGACTGCAAGGAAGTGGACCCACATCATCATCCACCACACCGGGGCCGAGGAGAAAGATGCCGCCCAGGTGCGCCGCTACCACCTTTCCCTGGGGTGGATCGATACGGGTTATCATTATGTGATCGAACGGGCTGGGCGGGTGGTGCCGGGAAGAGGCCTCACTTTCGCTGGAGCCCACTGTTTGGCCTCGGGGATGAATTCCAAGGGGATCGGGATCGCTTTGATCGGCAATCTGGATAATCACCCGGCCCTGCCGCCCCAGGAGCGTACTCTTTTGAAGCTCGTCCGGGATCTGTCAGGGCGTTTTTCGATTCCGGTGGGGAATGTGCTGGGACACAAGGAGGTCCCCGGTGCTGCCACCGCCTGCCCAGGAAAGCATCTTTCGATGGCTTCACTGCGGAGCTCTTTGAAGGTGAAGAGTGAGAAGATCCACCGGGTGCAGGTGGGTGCTTACCGAATTCGGGAAAATGCGGAAGATATGGCAAATAGGCTCAGGAAAGCGGGGTTTCCCGTGGTAATTATTGAGGGTACTCTTGATTCCTGACCTTGACAGAGAACACCTGTTTGTATATGATCTTAGACCAAAAGGAGGTGGAAACCATTGTCAAAAGTGGAATTCGGAAAGATCTGGCCGCAGGTGATGGGCCTGGTCCCTGTCTACAGCGCGGGCGGCATCAACGGCACCAACATCCTCCTGGAGAACAGCCCAACCCTTTTCAGCCCGTTCAAGACGAAGACACTGCTTGCGCAGCTGACCCGCACCTTTTTGATAGATCTACAGGTAGCCCGCCGTGCTTTTTCCCGGGTCTGTGGGAGGTGTTATGCCATCCCGGTGGCCATCCGCCCTGGGCTGGTGATGCTCCCCGTTCGTGCCCGGGAGGCCCGGTTCAAGGATGCCGGCACCCGCGCCTATCTGACGAAAGACAAGATCCGGGAGCTGCTGCCGGAGCGCACTAACTCGAGGCAGAGCGGGACCCGCATCATCTTTCACGACGACACCACTCTTTTAGTACCCCACCGCTGGTCGAATATCCGGGAGATCATGTTGGCAGCAGAATTGGTAGAACAGGAAGCAGCAAAGATTCAAGGTTATGGAAGCTCCTGGTCGGACTGCCAGGTCCGGGAAAGACCGCCTGAACTCTGCAGCAAGAAATGCCCACTAGGAGATCACGATGATAGTTCTCGTAATAAATCAGACAACCACTTCCCGGAGGAGGAATAGATCCCCATGTATCGTGGAGAGGAGAAACCCTAAAGGAGTGGGGTTTCTCTTTTTTATGGAAGGAGTTTTTCCAGCCGGCCTCGCTCAGCTGCGAGCTCCGGCTTTAACTCCAGCGCTTGGTGGATCATCTCTTCCCCTTCACTCTCCCGTTTCATTTTGGCCAATGTAAGCCCCTGCCATAATAAGGCCTCAGGTTTTAAGGAGTCATCTGCTTTTCCAGGGTTTCGGGGACTGCGAGTGTCTGGGTGAGGTACTTTGCTGCCTCTTTCTTGTTTAATTGGGGTCCCTGGGAGGCCGTGGAAACCAGGGATTCTGGGGAAGCCTGGGAGGCCTGCTCCAGGGTGATCAGCCCGGCGGTAAGGCAGCCAACAGCCAGGTTCTCATAGAGGT
>CALGIY010000184.1 GCA_937914965.1 uncultured Thermoanaerobacteraceae bacterium
CTGTTGTTACCCGCCTGCGCAGCAGGAGTGGGAAAAACCAGTATCTCTTAAAAAGACCAGGTGAGAATGAACTCGTTTTCGAGGGATTCGGCAGTGAGATTCCCCTAGAGATCATCCAGGCCACTGGGGTCAGAAAAATTTTCATTGATGAACGCAGCAAAGCAGAACTGAACTTAGGGCCGCAGTTAGAAGGTCCTTTCCTACTTGCTGAGAATGGTGCTGTTCGGGCCAAGGTGATCGGGCAATTGGGTGGTGTCCACATCCTGGACTGGGCTCAGAGGTCAGTACACACTGAACTGAGGCGGCTGAGGGAAGAGGAGAAACGGGACCAGGATGAACTACTGCAAGTGGCAGCGTCACTGCGGTCTTATGAGCATTTACCAGATTTAGAGGAGAGGATCACTCAGCTAGGAGAACTCGTCAGCAGAGCTGCTGAAGTCACTGAGAAGATTGCTGAGTTATCTGCCCTGCAGTGGGAATGTGAGGAGAACAAGGCAGCTATAACAAAAGTTGAGCAGGTGTTGGCAGCCCTTGCCCAACTGAAACAAGGAGAGCAAAAGTACCAGCAGTTGGTAGAACTCAGCGAGGGATTTTTAAATCTTTTTAACCTGAATACGGAAATCAACCAGGTGAACCGTCAGCTGGAAAAGGCTAGTGTGGTGATCACAGGAACTGGGCAAGTTTCAGACATGGATGAGTATCTGCAGAGGATCAGCCCACTTTTCCAGGAATGGAGAGACCTTCACCAGATCGGTCAGGATCTAGGACAAATTGCCCGGTATGTAAGGAATATATTATTCATTGCCGAACGGACAAAGGAACTGGGGAAAGTGGAAGGGCACTTGGTCAATATAGAGGAAGCAGAGCATAGGCTCAATGTGTATCGGGATTTATGGAAGGAATGGCAGGATCACGAAAAATCTTACAGAGGAGCCTGCCTGGCAGCAGAGCATTACCAGAGAGAGATCGACCAGCACCTGCGGGATTTTCGCAAACTTTTATTAAAGCTAGGGAAATGCCCGGTTTGTTTTGGAGAGCTGGATGTAGATGCTGTCAATCG
>CALGIY010000185.1 GCA_937914965.1 uncultured Thermoanaerobacteraceae bacterium
TAAATTATTCTTGAAAACCTAATATACCTGTTAAATATTGTATATTCTATATTATATTTAATAGTGTCGAAACTTTGCGCTCCCGGTTAGGCAACAGTCCAGCATTTTCCAACATCATCTCTGCCAACACACCATAACCCTTAGTCGGGTCATTGATAAAAACATGCGTGACTGCCCCCACCAATTTTCCTTTCTGGATAACCGGGCTCCCGCTCATTCCCTGTATAATTCCGCCAGTTCTGCGGATTAATTCGGGGTCCGTAACCTTAATGATGAAGGCTTTGCCATCAGAACGAGGTTGGGGAAAAACTGCTTGAATGGATACCTGAAAAGCTTCGATAGTCTCATCGTTTAATACTGTGAGTACAGTCGCCGGTCCTTCCTGGACCTGGCGGCCCATGGCAACAGGTAAGGATTGAGGGAAGATAGGATTGGATAGATTATGGTACAGCGTACCGAAGATACCACATTGTATATTTTTAGTTATCTTACCAGATGCCCCTTGTCCACCGAATAACCCTACTTTTTCCCCTATTTTTCCACGCTCCCCCTTCTGAATTGCCTGAACAGATGCAGGAACAATCCTACCATCTGCAAAGTCACTTGTTCCAGAATTGGTAATTAAATGTCCCAATGCTCCAAACTTTTTTGTTTGGGGGTCATAAAAAGTTAGGGTCCCTACACCTGCAGCCCGATCACGAACATAAAGGCCGATGCGGTAACGACGGGTTTCCCGGCAAAACTGTGGCTTTACATTTATATTTTTGATTTTTCCTTGATATTTGACCTGCAGCTGAATCTCTTTCTTCTTCCGCGCAAGGTTGTCAACTAACATACTCAAATGAGTATCACTATGCACAGCGGTACCCTCAACCTTTAAGATCAGTGTCTGGGGTACCAAACCTGCATCTTGAGCCGGGCATGACCGCTTTCCATCCGGGAGAGTAATAAATGAGTAACCAACTGCCATCACACCTTCCGCGTTCAGGAGCACCCCGATAGAATGCCCACCAACCATCACCTTAATCGGTGGGACGACCTGCAGTGTAACCCTTTTAAAAGGAATTACCCCAAAAAGGCGCAGGTCCAGCCTGACAGATCCTGGTATAACTGCAATAGGAGATTCTTCCTGCAGCAGAGGAAATTTATTCCTCTTACCATCCTGCCACTTTAGTATCCCTTCTTCTTCGAAGACCTGTGCTGTTAAGCGTGTCGAAATACATCCAGGGAAAAGACTACCCAGAGTCACCTTTTCCCCAACACAAACTCGCATGCGCGCTGGAGTAAGAACAGCAAACTGAACCAAGAAGAGATAACTGGTTACTATGACAATAACAAAGAAAAAAAGACCAGTAATCTTACGCCGATCTGTGGTCTTAATATTGCTTCACTCCTGCCGCTTCTCCTGGCAGCTCTTCCTCCGCGCTTTATAAAATAACCCTTATTCGGTTTATTTATACCTTTCTATATCCCTCCTCTCCACTTTTCAAAATTTGCTGGGCAAGCTTCATGGTTACTTCTTCACCTGATGTGCCCCCCAGCATACGCACAATTTCCTT
>CALGIY010000186.1 GCA_937914965.1 uncultured Thermoanaerobacteraceae bacterium
ATCGCTGGGGGTCTGTCTACTGCCTCCAATGTGTTTGTGTTCCAGCTGCTGTACTTTTCGGGTGCGCCGATCAGTTATATTTTATTTATCGCAGGATTGGCCTTTATCTCTGGGTGCCTCTTGGCCGGCAGTTTCGGGAAAAGCGTGTTGGACTTAATACGCGACGCCGGGCTGCTGCGTCTAAAATCCGCAGCAGATGTGCCGGCTGAAAAGTTTGCGGAACCTGGGGAGTCGGCTCGACCGGCTTGGCTGAAACTTATTATTACCGGTATTTTGATCGTGGCCTTCTCTGTCGGGGCGGTTTATTATTATGCGGTGGTCTTTGAGCCCCCTTGGGCCGGACCGCAGTGCAAGGTAGAGGGATTGGTGGAAAACGAGTTTTCTTTTTCCCTTGCTCAGTTAGCAGAACATGAAACCACTATTGAGGCGGAGTTAAAAGGGCAGGTGACCTATGTCCCACCCCAGGAATACACCGGAATCCCGGTTAAAGAAATCCTTCAAAAAGCCCGCCCTCTGCCGGAAGCTGGTGAAATTAAGGTAATCGCCACCGATGGTTATGAAGTTGCCTTTAAGCTCGAGGATGTGCTGACCGACGATCTGATGATTTTGATCCAGGAGGAAGACATGCTGCGCCTGATTGCTGGAAACTATGAAGGCGGCCATTGGGTGAAGCAGGTCTCCCAGATAAAAGTAGAGTAGCTGGCAGGATTTATTTAGGAAAGGAAGTTTTGGATGGGACAACCGGTGGTGGAAGTGGACGGCCTAACCTTTACCTATGCTGGGTCGGCGGCCCCTGCTTTAACAGATCTAAACTTAACTGTTGATGCCGGAGAATTTGTAACGATTACCGGTCCCAGCGGCTGCGGCAAATCGACTCTTGCCTTTTGCCTGACTGGTTTTATCCCACACAGTTTTGATGGTGTAATGGAGGGGAAAGTAATTATCGGGGGCCGGGATACCCGTTCTTGCTTGCCAGGGGAACTGGCGGGCATCGCCGGCCTGGTGCAGCAGGACCCGGAGAGCCAGCTTTGTACCTTAAAGGTAGCGGACGAGGCAGCCTTTGGCCCTGAAAATCTCTGCCTTCCCCCGGTGGAAATAAGGCGGCGGGTGGATTGGGCTTTGTCTGCTGTGGGGGTTTCCGGATTAACCGATCGGGCGGTACATACTCTATCTGGTGGCGAGAAGCAGCGGCTGGCCATAGCCTCAGTGTTGGCCATGCGTCCCCAGCTGCTGATCTTAGATGAGCCTACCGCCAACCTCGATCCCCGCGGCTGCCGTGAGGTGCTGGCAGTGATAGATAAACTGCGCCGAGAGCAAAGCGCGGCCATAATAGTGATAGAACACCGCCTGCAGTATCTGCTGCCCCTCTCTGACCGGTTGGTCGTCATCGAGAACGGAAGGATTACTGAAGACCAACAGCCGCCTCGGCTTGATCTGATCGATAAACCCCCGGTTTTGAAAATTGATGCCGGAGGCTGGGAGTCCGGAGCTGGTGGTACGCAGCAGGAACCGTCCCCTGTGCATCCACAAAGTTCATGGACCCCTGGTGTGTACCAGTCCGAGGCCGGAAGCGCGCGGCAGAAACCATCTCCGGCCCTTCCACAACGGACATTTTCTTCCTCGGATGGAGCCGCCGGGTCGGGGCAGGCGTCTGCCCCGGATTCAAAAAAACCTCTCCTTTCATTGGAAGGGATTACTGTTAAATATGAGGAGAAGACTGCCCTGAGCGAGATCAGCTTCTCCCTCTATCCAGGGGAAACAGCTGCCCTGATGGGGGACAATGGCTGCGGTAAAACCACTTTACTGCTGGTGCTGCTGGGGATTCTTAAACCAGAGCAGGGGCGGATCTATCTTGAAGGTGAAGAGATTACCGGCCTTGGAGTAACCCAGCGTGCCCGGGAAATGGGGCTTACTTTTCAAAATCCCAACCACCAGCTGTTTGAACGGACCGTGCTCAAGGAAGCCAGACTTCCCTCTCAATTTTTATCCCGTGATCTGGAGCAGAGTTTGGAGAGGGTGGAAGAGCTTCTGCCTCGTTTTGATCTCTCTTCCTACCGGGAGCAGGTGCCCTTTGCCCTGAGCCTGGGGGAAAAAAAGCGGCTGACCCTGATATCTGTCCTGGCCTACGAGCCTCGGATCTTACTTTTGGATGAACCCCTGGTGGGGCAGGATCAGCAGCGGCTGGAGCTGCTCTTGGATGCACTGTCGGAGCACCGCCGGCGGGGGGGCCTAACTATTATGGCCTGCCACGAACCCCAAGTAGTGGAAAGGTGCTGTGAGCGGGTGCTCTTCTTAGAACAGGGTAATCTGATCTTGGATGCCCCCACAGAAGAGGCCTTTCAGGAGTTGGCATGCCGGGGGATGGAGGAGTACCTGCCGCAGAGTGTTTTCAGCGCCAATACCGGTAAAGGAGCGGTGTTGGAGTGAAAAACAGCAAACCACGTTATTCGATCAACATCCGCGGTTTTCTGCCGGGGCTGATCTATATGCCGGCGGAGACGCCCTTTCACCGCCTGCATCCGCTGATAAAGCTGGAACTGCTGATCTGTTACAGTATCCTGGTGTTTGCCCTGCCTCAAGATCGGAAGAGCGTCGTGTAGGGAAAG
>CALGIY010000187.1 GCA_937914965.1 uncultured Thermoanaerobacteraceae bacterium
CCTTGCAGAAATTGACCGGGATGAACACTTCCAGGTTGCCCTTTTCGGTTATGGTCTCTGTTCTGAGGGTGTGGTGGGCTTAAAGCCACAGCGTGTCAAAATGGTCATCCCGAAAACTGACGACTGTATCGCTCTCTTTCTAGGTTCCCGGGATAAATACATCAAGCAGCTGCGCAGAGAACCAGGAACTTTCTATCTAACAAAGGGATGGATTGAGTACGGAGAAACTCCTTTAGCTATCTACAACCAGGAAGTTCCCTGGACAAAAAAATACTCTCAGGAGAAGGTTCACTGGGTTGCGCGGGAGACCATCAGGAATTATAAGCGAGTAGCATTGATCGATACAGGTGTCTATGACATGACCCCCTATGAAGAATATGCCCAGAAGACAGCTGAAGTTTTTGAGCTGAACTACGAGGTGCTCCCTGGATCTCTAGATCTATTAAAAAAATTGATCCATGGGCCCTGGGATGAGAATTTTGTGGTAGTAGAGCCGGGGACTGAGGTTACAAAAGAGATGTTTTAGGGTTTTTGTGAATTCCCTATGTTTATTCTCCCCTTTCTATATAGAGAGGGGATATTTTTATACACCATACTTAAAATTAACAGGGTGTTTTGTCCATTTAATTGACAAACAAATAATAACAGTTTGAAATATGTGTTAAACGAGAGCTTTTGCAGGATGTGAATAACTTTTGTCGAATATTTGAATGATGTATTAGTGAAAACTTGATCAAGAAGGAAGGTGAGCGGCCTGCGTTTCCGGCGGCCCGCCCGGTTGTAGTGCCTGGCACCAAACTTATTGAGGCTGCCCGCTCCCCTTGAGTGCGGAGAATCTCCGGGAAACCAGGTAGACAAGTGAATTATCAGGATGCACTTGATTTTCTGACCGATTTAACCAAATTTGGTATCAATCTCGGACTTGGGCGGATTGAGTATTTGTTGTCCCTGCTGGGGAACCCCGAGCGTTCACTGCAGATTATTCATGTGGGAGGTACTAATGGCAAGGGTTCTGTGGCTATGATGACATCAAGGATCCTGGAGGAGGCCGGGTACCGGGTAGGACTCTTCATCTCTCCTCACCTCCATTCCTATACAGAGCGCTACCTGATCAACCACCAGCCCATTACAGAAGAGCGTTTTGCCGCTCTGATGAGCCAGTTAAGGCCTCTGCTGAAGAAAATGGTAGCTGATGGCCATGAACATCCAACAGAATTTGAGGTGTGTACAGCCCTGGGTCTTCGCTATTTCTTTGAAGAGAAGGTGGATTTCCTGGTGCTGGAGGTCGGGATGGGTGGTGTCATTGACTCCACAAATGTGGTACCGGATCCCCTGGTTTCGGTGATTACCAATGTTACTTACGACCATATGGATTATCTGGGGAATACGATCGCTGAAATTGCTGCAGTCAAGGCTGGAATTATTAAAAAAGGTGGGCATGTGGTTACCGCTGCCTGGTATCCAGAAGCTCTTAAGGTGATCGAGGAACACTGCCGCGAAGAGGGGGCATCACTTCAGCAGGTAGGGAAAGATATTAAATGGGAGCTAAAGGAAGCTGCACCTGCGTGGACCTCTTTTGATCTAACCAGTTCCTGGGGTGTTTACAGAGATCTGCGTATCCCTCTGGCTGGGCAGTACCAGGCTGTAAATGCTGCAGCCGCCCTGGGTGTGATCGAGATCCTGCGTCACATTCACCACTTCCCTATTACTGATGACCAGATCAGGACAGGTTTTGCCCGGAGTTACTGGCCAGCACGCCTAGAACTGCTGCATGAAAATCCCCAAGTAATTGTTGATGTATCCCACAACTACGATGGTTCTCGTACCCTTAGTGCAGCAATTAGAGATGTTTATCAATATGAAAAGCTTATTTTAGTCCTGGGTATGCTGGGGGATAAAGAGCGGGAGAAGGTAGTAGCAGAGCTTGCTCCTCTTGCTGCTGCTGTAATTATCACCAAACCCTTAAGCCCCCGGGCAGGTGATTGGGAAAAACTGGCCGATGAGGCCCGCAAATACATAGACCGTGTCTGTATTATCGAGGAGATTCAGGATGCTGTGAGTGCTGCCCTTGAGGAGGCCAATCCTGATGACCTGGTCTGCATCACAGGTTCTTTTTACATGGTGGCCGATGCCAGGGAATATCTGTTGAAGAGATTCCAAACTGATCAGAAAATAAACTCACGGGTGATGCATTCATAAAAAGGCTTTTCACCGTATTCGTGCGGTAATATATATGACCAAGCTTGGAAGGGAGGTGCAAAACCTGTGTTTCCAGCAGTTCTTTCGGGATAGAGTGTAAAAATCCCGGAACTGCTCGTTCTCAATGGAGTAGAACGCCAGGCTGTGTGTTTATGCAGTCTGGGAGACCAGGGATATTTTGAAGTCATCGAAAATACCGGAAGCAACTATTATGCGTCTTGCTGTTTACTCGCGGTTTTTAGAAAACGCTAAACAGCGAGGTGTTGTTACTATCTCATCTGGTTCTATTGCAGAAGGGACAGGCGTAACCCCAGCACAGGTGCGCAAGGATCTGGCGTATTTTGGGGAATTTGGTACACGGGGTGTCGGTTACAATGTTAGAGAACTCAACGGCCATGTTTTGCGCATTCTCGGATTGAATCATAAGTGGCCGACGGTGCTGGTTGGAGCGGGAAAACTTGGGTCTGCCCTTGCTCTTTACGAGGGTTTTCTTGCCAGGGGTTTCCATATTGTTGGGATTTTTGATGTGGATACCGACCCTGTTGGTAAGCGTTTCGGGAGTATTGAGGTACTGCCCGTTAGTCAGCTTGAAGAGGTAATTAGTAAATACAATGTTCAAATCGGCATTATCACTGTGCCTGTTGCTGCTGCTCAGGATGTAGGTGAGCGTTTGGCTGGCGCAGGTATTAAGGCTATCCTCAATTTCTCTCCTAAAGTTATCAACTTGCCTGCAGATATCATTGTGCGTCATGTAGACTTTTCCCTGCACCTGGAGGTGCTCACCTTCAACCTTGCTAGGAAGGTTGAAAGTAAAAAGTAGGCAGGTCCATAACATGAAAGTAATACATGCCTTGTTTAACATGATATGGAAAAACATCAGCCGAGTATAATCTTGTATCTCACTGCTTAAAATGTTAGACTTAAAACAATAAAAAGGCGGTATCAAGTAACCATGAAGGGTAGTTATCGTAGTCCCTGGCTGCTCGTTATTCTTCTAGTTCTAGGAGGAATCTTCGGAAGTTTAATCGGAGATGCCTTAAGCGGTATCCCAGCTCTACGGATGCTGGCAACAGCTAGGAGTATCGGGCTGCCGGTGACGACCCTAGACCTGGATGTGATTAATCTCACTCTGGGCTTTACCTTTAAGATCAACCTTTTTGGTCTGATTGGTCTTATCCTGGCTTTTTTGATTTACCGCCGTCTGTAAGGACTGGTTATAATGCAGGAAATCATCCTGGCATCAGCTTCGCCACGCAGGGCTGCCCTGTTGAAACAGATCGGACTCGACTTCAAGGTGATTCCCAGTCATACACAAGAGATTATTGTTCCCGGTATGACGCCAAGGGAGATCGTTTTGCAGTTGGCAGATCAAAAGGCGTGTTCGGTGTCCAAGTCTTACCCCAACTCTGTTGTGCTGGGGGCAGATACAGCGGTTTGCTGTGAGGGTGAGATCCTGGGAAAACCACGAGAAAGAGATGAGGCCGCTTCAATGCTCAGGTTTTTATCAGGACGCATTCATGAAGTGGTCACTGGTGTTGTGCTGCGGCAGGAGAGCCGGAAGCTGGTCAGGGAAGATGCTGTAACCACCAGAGTAAAATTTCGCAATTTAAGTGAGGAAGAAATCGCAAGCTACACTGCTACCAATGAACCCTTTGACAAGGCCGGGGCCTATGGAATTCAGGGCTTCGGTGCCCTGCTTGTGGAGAGCATCCAAGGATGTTACTTCAATGTAGTAGGGCTTCCCTTGAGCAGGCTTCCAGGAATGTTCAAGGAATTTGGGGTTGATCTTTTATGTCAGGAGATGAATATCGTCTCACGATAAGTAATATGCCTGAGGAATTAAGGCCTCGGGAGAGGCTGAGGGAAGTGGGACCAGGCGCACTCTCTTTGGCGGAACTGCTTGCGATTATACTGAGAATCGGGTCAAGACAGGAAACTGCTCTTGAACTAGCACACCGCATCCTGCTTGATCCTCGTGGCCTGCGCTTCCTGGCGGAAGCCACCTTTGATGAGCTGTGCCAGATTAAAGGGATAGGATTGGCTAAGGCCGCCCAGATTAAGGCTGCATTGGAGTTAGGTAAACGCTTGGCCTGTCTGGAACCGGATTTGAAGCCAGCGATTCATACCCCTGAGGAGGCCAGCAATCTGGTCATGGAGGAGATGTGTTACCTGGATCGGGAATACTTCCGGGTGGTACTGCTCAATACAAAAAACAGGGTGCTGGTGGTCGAAACAGTATCGATAGGGAGTCTGAATGCTTCACTTGTTCACCCCCGGGAGGTCTTTAAAAGAGCTATCCAGAAAAGTGCTGCAGCTATCATCCTTGTACACAATCATCCCAGTGGGGACCCGGCCCCAAGTCCAGAGGATCTGGAGGTTACACAACGGTTGTGTGAGGCTGGGAGAGTTGTAGGTATTGAAGTTCTTGACCATATTATAATAGGGGATCATGTTTTCACTAGTCTGAGAGCAAAAGGTTTGATCTGATTTCTATGTGGAAGGAGCTAATAACGTGTTATTGGTTAGAGATCTAGGGATCGATTTAGGAACGGCTAATACCCTTGTACACCTTAAAGGAAAAGGGATTATACTTATGGAACCCTCTGTTGTAGCCATTCGCCGGGACACAGGGGAAATTCTGGCTGTTGGTGAAGAGGCCAAAAAGATGATTGGGCGAACTCCTGGCAACATTGTCGCCATCAGGCCCATGAAAGATGGGGTGATCGCTGACTTTGATGTTACCCAGAGTATGCTGCGCTACTTTATCGGACGGGCACTGCAGAAGCGCAACCCACTGGTCAGGCCGCGGGTCGTTACCAGTGTACCCTCTGGTGTAACTGCAGTTGAGGAGCGAGCTGTCAGGGAGGCTGCCCTGCAGGCTGGAGCAAAAGAGGCGTATCTCATTGAAGAACCAATGGCTGCAGCTATTGGAGCAGGACTTCCGGTTCATGACCCGACTGGAAATATGATTGTTGATATCGGAGGAGGGACCACCGAGGTTGCGGTGATTTCTCTTGGCGGGATCGTTACCAGCAGATCGATTCGTGTTGCTGGAGATGAGATGGATGAGGCCATTGTACAGCACATCAAGCGCGTCTATAATCTTATGATCGGGGAAAGAACCGCTGAGGATATCAAGATCAAAATAGGGTCCGCCCTCTTGAATGAGGAACCGGAAAATTACCAGGTGCGGGGACGCGACCTGGTGACAGGACTGCCGAAAACAGTAGAGATTACCTCAGAAGAGATTTATTTAGCCCTACAGGAAACAGTGACCAGCATCGTGGATGCTATCAGGGTCTGCCTGGAGAAGACACCACCAGAGTTGTCTGCAGATATTATGGATCGTGGGATTGTACTAGCTGGTGGTGGTGCCCTCCTGCGTAACCTGGACCAACTGGTTAGTGAGCAAACGGGAATCCCTGTACTCCTGGCTGAGGAACCCCAGTATGCAGTGGCCCTGGGAACAGGAAAGTCTTTAGAAAATATTGATCTTTTGAAGCGTGTGATGGCAGCAAGATCTGCTCGTTAGAAGAAGCACAGGGACAATTGGGAGTATCTGCTGCGGTTTTGGAACGGAGTCTAAAGCAGCGAGAACAACCAGCAGTGTGAAGGACAGGGTGATCATTTTGAGAAAGCGTTCCCCGTTTTATAAAAAATTCGGGGTGATCCTGGGTGTTGCGGTGATCTGCATTGCCTTGGCGCGCCTTACCTCTACTTTCACTGGGGGCATCTTTTTTAATGAACTGCTTGCTCCCGTGCAGGGAGGTATTATGAAGACCTGGCATAGGGCTAGTAACTCTTTTGAGTATATTGGGCATGCCCGTAAGATCAGCGCGGAGAATGACGACCTGCGCGAGCAGGTCCGGGAACTGACCTGGGATAATAACCGCCTGCAGGAGTGTGTTAAAGAAAACCAGCGGCTCCTTGATCTGCTTGACTTCAAAAAGCGCTATGCACAGCAGTATACCCTGCTGGGGGCAAGAGTAATCAGCCGTGCGCCCAATACTTTGTCCGGCATGATCGTGATCGACCGCGGTACCCAGGACGGTGTTCGGAAAGACATGGTCGCTGTATCCAATACCGGGCTGGTTGGACAGGTAATTGCAGTAGGGCCCCGTACTGCAGAAGTACTGCTGATCCTTGATCGGGAAGGAGCAGCCGGGGCCATCATTCAAGACACCCGGACACCAGGGGTTGTCGAGGGCACAAGTGAGGGGCCTGGTCTGTTAAGGATGGTTTCCCTTCCCTATGATGCTCATCTTCAAGTGGGAGAGCTCGTTGTTACCTCCGGGATGGGAGGAATTTTCCCTCCAGGATTACCGATCGGGGAAATTACTAAAATTGAGGGCGGCGGTCTCAATAAATATGCTGTTATTGAGCCATTTGTAGATTTTGACCGTTTGGAGGAGCTTTTTCTAATCACTGAAGTTCACAAGGTCCCGGAGAAATAGTGGTTAGTCGTTGGTCGTTGGATCTGACCAGAGTATGTAAATACAGGCGGAGTTAGGGTTGGGAGCTGCTTCAGGTATCTATATGAAATGGCTAGTCCGGCATCTGACATCAGGCATCTATTATAGGGGAGGGAATATTTTGCGAGAAAGAGGATGGCGTACCCTACTCATCATTTTCGCCTTTTTTCTTGCTTTAATCCTACAGACAACCATACTTCCCCTTTTACAGTTCAGGGGTACCATGCCTGATCTGCTGTTAATTCTGATCGTTTTTACAGCACTGTTCAGCAATGCCACTGTAGGCGGTGTGACAGGCTTTATTGTTGGTTTTATGCAGGATTTGGTCATTTCTCGCTACCTGGGGCTTTGTGCTTTAAGCGGCTTGGTTACGGGTTATCTTGTGGGGGGATTGGAAGGAAAATTTTATAAAGAAAACCCCCTGGTGCCGGTTATGCTCGTTTTTTTCGGCACATTTCTTTTTAATGCTGTTTACTTTCTAGGGAGGGGGTTATGTGCTTCTACCCCCTTGGCTTTTGTTCAACTGGCCCGCACTACTTTAGTCGAAGCAGTGTATAATATTGTTTTAACCTTTTTATTTTACTATCCCTTAATGCGGATTTTTCATCGCATGAAAAGGTCCAAGGCGGATAACTACCAAAATGGTTTCTACGGGTGAGCGAAGATGATGGTTGATCGGAACCTAAAGAAAAAATATTTATTCTTACAATGGCTGACCATTGTTCTATTTGCTGTGCTTGCCTTCCGGTTGGTGACACTCCAACTTGTGGAGGCTGCTGTTTATCAGACCAAGGCAGATCAGAACCAGTTTCGCTTTTTGACTATCCATGCACCCAGGGGAGATATTGTCGATAAAAATGGCAAGCCGCTGGCTGCCAACAAGATCGTGAACACAGTATCTATTGTCCGGCAGCAGGCTGATGCTGAAACTCTTGATAAAACAATAAAAAACTTGGCAGCGCTCCTTGGTGATATCTATCCGGAAATTGATGCTAAATATATCAAAAAGCTCATGGATGATCACAGCGGGCGCTCTTACGAGCCTGTAATCATCAAAAGAGATATCCCTATTGAGGTTGTGGCTCGCTTAGAAGAGAGAAGACGAGATTTTCCCGGTGTAGTTATCGGAAAGGAAATGGTGCGTTATTACCCCGAAGCAACCTTGGCCAGCCATCTCCTCGGCCACATCGGGGAGATCAGTGAGGAAGAATTAAAGAAACAAGGAGATGTTTACAAACAGGGCGATCTTGTCGGCAGGTTTGGGTTGGAGGCCCAATATGAACAATATCTGCGCGGTAAAAACGGTTTTAATCAGGTGGAGGTAGATGTCAACGGGCGGCCTATCCCCAACAAGAACTTGATTAAAGTGGATCCAGAGCAGGGGAACAACCTGGTCTTGACGATAGACTATGATTTGCAGAAGACATTGGAAGAGAGTATGGATAAGTCCCTTGCTGATCTCAAAAAAAGTGCAGGTTCTGCGGTGGTCTTTGATGCGCGAACCGGAGCCATCCTGGCTATGGTCAGCCGCCCAGGATTCGATCCCAATGACCTGGTGCCCCCGGATTCAACAACAGCCGTGCAAGAGTACCTAAACCCTGGGACTGGAAAGAAGTCGGTTATGCAAAACCGAGCTATCAGCGCCAAGTATCCACCTGGGTCGACCTTTAAACCGGTTACTGCGGTGGCTGCCTTGGATTCCGGGAAGATGACCCCGTCAGATACGGTTAACTGCCGTGGTTATGTGCCCTACTATCCCACAACGAAATGTACTGCCAGCCATGGTGCAGTGAACCTTTCCCGGGCGATGGCTGTATCCTGTAACATTTATTTTATTGAAGCGGGCAGGCGTGCCGGAATCGATATACTTTCTAAATACATCCATGAGTTAGGTTTGGATGAGAAAACCGGGGTCGACCTGCCTGGTGAGATCGCCGGGAATACATCTAACCCCGAGAAAAAGAAAGCAGATAATTTGCCATGGCTGGATAAAAAGTATAAGGAAAAGCAGGATGAAATCGAAAAGAAGTACGATCGCTTGCTCAAAGACGCCAAAGGTGACCAGGAGAAGCGAGATCTCCTCTTCAACAAGAAGGATGAGCAGCGAGTTTTGAAGAGTTGGTACCAGATTCAATACAACGAATATGTTAAGTGGCTGCCCAGGGATACCTACTTTATGGCCTTTGGTCAGGGGGCCAATGAGTTCACACCGATCGGGCTTGCTAATTACGCAGCAACCATAGCCAACGGTGGCAAGCTGATGCGCCCCTACCTGGTAGAGCGGGTTGAATCACCAGATGGCAAGGTTATTGCCGAGTTTGGGCCTCACCAAATACGCAAGACCGATATTTCTGAAAAGACTCTGGCCCAGGTACGGGAGGCGATGACGAAAGTGTGCGAACCCGGGGGAACGGGTTACTCGCTCTTTAAGGACTTTCCGTTTAAGGTGGCTGCCAAAACAGGAACTGCGCAGTCAGGCTGGCAGAAAGACAGCCAGGGGAGAGAAATCTATCATGGTGTTTTCATCACCTTTGCCCCGGCTGATAACCCGGAGATCGTTTTCGCCGGGATTATTGAGGAAGGATATCACGGTTCAACATCTGCTGGGCCTATTTCCAGAGAGGTATTCAAAGAATACTTTGGGCTGAACAAAGAGATCAAGAAGCAAGCCCCCAAGACCGCTGTACCAAATACATCCCGGCCACAGACTGCTGCTTCGAATACCAAAAAGCCGTCGTCCGAGACGCAGTCGTCTAAACCCACTCCTTCGGCGGAGCCACCGAAGCCTCAAACGGGGGATAATGGTGGTACCGAAGAGGCGACCCCGGATGATGGGGGAGGCCCCCCTCCTGAGGAAACCGGACCTACTGATTAGAGAATTTGTCAAAGTAGAGTATAAAAAGCTGGAAAATAGAGGAATATTTTGCTCCTTTTTATTAAGGTAAAGCAGGAATAAAAAAGCAGCAGATAGAAAACATGTATCGAAAGAAGTGGGATTGGAGGGAACAGCATTCGGGCATGGAGGATCTTGTAACAATCAAAGGTAAACGCTCTGGCCTGATCATTGTGCTGGATCCAGCAGGGGATTTTCAAGTAGTCCTGGACCGTTTTGCAGAAAAACTCCGACAGGTGAACAGCTTTTTAGAGGGGTCTACCGTTAGCATCGATATTGGCACAAGGGCTATTGACTCATTACAGCTGGCAGCCTTGGAGCAGATTCTCATATCCCACAAGCTGCACCTGCGTCGTATTTTGGCAGGGAATACAGGGAAGGACCAGGGGGTGAATAGATTGGTTCAGGAGGCGAAAGAGGCGGTATCCTGGAAGACACGGAGAAAGAGGAAAGGCAAAAAAGCTAAGGATCAGGTTGATGTGGTTGTGGATGTACAGGATGAGACAGCTGCAGCAGAGGTTTCCCAGACCGTAGAGCCCGATGCTGAAGTTAGGGAAGAAAAAGAGGATATTCCGGTAATTCGTTATATCCCGGTACGCCAAAACCGAGACGATATTATTTCTCAGGAGCAGACTATTCTGGTACAGCGCACTATCCGCTCAGGCCAGCGGGTTTTCTACCCGGGGAATGTGGTGGTGCTGGGAGATGTTAACCCAGGTGGAGAAGTGATAGCCGGGGGTAATATCATCGTCATGGGTGCTTTTCGGGGAATAGCCCACGCCGGGGCGCTAGGTAAGGAGGATGCAATAGTTGCTGCACTGCGGTTGGAACCTTCACAACTGCGTATTGCCGGGTATATTACCCGGGCACCGGAAGGGGATTTCTCAAACCCTTATCAGCCGGAGATAGCAAGAGTCCAGGATGGGATCGTAATTATTGAGCAGTACCAACCCGGCTATGACCGGCATCACAGGGGAGATCATAAAGGGGGAGCTTAAATGGGTGAAGGTTATGTTGTTACTTCGGGTAAGGGTGGAGTAGGAAAAACAACCACCACTGCTAATATCGGTACCGCACTAGCTATGTTGGGATATCGGGTGGTGCTGGTAGATGCTGACATTGGACTGCGTAATCTTGATGTGGTTTTAGGGCTGGAAAACAGAATCGTTTATGATTTGGTGGATGTGGCTGAAGGGCGCTGTCGGCTGAGACAGGCACTGATCCGGGACCGCCGCCTTGAGGGTCTTTATCTCTTACCCGCTGCCCAAACCAAGGACAAAACAGCGATTAGCCCTGACCAGATGAAGGAACTTTGTGCAGAGATCAAAAAAGAGTGCGATTTTGTTTTTATGGACTGCCCGGCCGGGATTGAACAGGGGTTTCGGAATGCCACTGCTGGTGCAGAAAAAGCCATAGTAGTCACAACACCCGAGGTGGCTGCAGTGCGGGACGCAGACCGCATTATCGGCCTTTTGGAAGCATCGGATATCAGGTCCCCTCTCCTGGTTATCAACAGAATTCGTCCCCGGATGGTAAGGATGGGGGATATGCTGGATGTCAACGATGTAATTGAGCACTTGGCTATCGAGCTATTAGGTATTGTACCTGATGATGAGTTGATCATTACCTCAACTAACAGAGGTGAACCGGCGGTTTTAAACTCTAATTCAAAAGCTGGACAGGCTTACCGCAATATTGCACGTCGGGTCGCGGGAGAAGACGTGCCCTATATGGATCTCGAAAATGGGGAAGGTTTTATAGAACGTATTCGGCGCATGCTAGGACTTCGCACGGGTTGATCGGAGGAGATGCAAGTGATAGAACTGCTGCAACGTATCTTTGGCAGGCAGACCTCTAAATCAAGCAAAAATGTTGCACAAGAAAGACTACGACTTGTGCTGATGCATGATCGACTGGATCTGTCCCCACAATTGTTGGAGGATTTGCGGACAGATCTCCTCAATGTCATCAAAGAGTATATGGTAATCGATGAGGGATCGATGGATATTGACCTTGATCACGACAAGGAGTGTGTGGCTCTAGTGGCCAATATCCCGGTGGTTAGAATGAAGAGGCTGCCCAGTAACTAAAAATGATCTTTCTGCCCTTGATCTTCCTGTCCGGAAGTAATAGACGGCACCTTGTTTATGGATTATCATTATAAGTAAATTCGGTACAGGGGGAGAGGCGGAGTTGTTCAACAAGAACTCACTAAAAAATCTTGATTACATATTGATTGCAGATATATTAATTATTATGGGTTTGAGCCTTTTCGTCCTGAGCAGTGCCACTGTCAATATAGCCTCAGACCCCCTGTTCTTTGTGAAAAAACACCTCTTTTCCATTGGGCTGGGGGTTGTTTGCGCGATTATTATTATTGCCTTTGATTATTCGATACTGCTTAAGTACTATCACTATATCTATGGTCTCACTATTATTTTGCTTCTCGTTGTACAGGCTAGAGGCTTTGCTTCACATGGGGCGCAGCAGTGGATTTCTCTTGGTCCCTTTGTTCTCCAGCCCTCAGAGATTGCAAAAGTCATGATGATCATTTGCTTTGCCTCCTTTCTTGTGAAGAGGCAGGGCGAGATGAAAACTCTTAAAGATTTACTGCCTCCTGTTGCCTATTTTTCTGTACCTTTATTGTTAATTCTTGCCCAGTCTGACCTGGGTACAGCTCTTGTCTTCCTGGCCATCCTCTTTGGCATGCTCTACATTGCTGGAGCAAACTCAAAGCTGTTGTTGGGTATCATAGTTACAGGGCTGTCTGTGGCGGTTATTGCAATAGCCCTGCACCTATCTCCCCTACAATTACCGCTACCCTTGAAGGACCATCAGATCAATCGCTTGATTGTTTTTATAGATCCCTACCAAGATCCACATGGTACGGGTTGGAACATTATCCAGTCACTGGTGGCCATTGGTTCCGGGGGTCTTTGGGGGAAGGGGCTTTACCACGGTACCCAGGTGCAGTTGAACTTTTTACCGGAGCACCACACCGACTTCATCTTTTCTGTAGTGGGGGAAGAACTAGGTTTTGTGGGAACGGGGTTTGTACTACTGTTGTATTTTTGTTTGATTTCGCGGTCCATCCGGGTTGCGTTTCGAGCCCGGGATTTATATGGGAGACTTATAGTTGGTGGGGTTACTTGCATGTGGCTTTTTCACATCTTTGAGAATATCGGGATGACGATAGGATTGATGCCTGTTACCGGGATACCTCTGCCTTTTTTGAGTTATGGTGGCAGTTTCATGCTTACTAATTTGATCGCAGTTGGGCTTATTTTAAATGTCCAGGTGCACAGGGAAAACTTGTTGTTCTAGTTATATTCATCCATTTACGGCCAT